>JBGTCW010000443.1:0-7296 GCA_041748635.1 Ilumatobacteraceae bacterium
ATCCGCAAGTACCGAAACCCATCTGGCGATTGAAACCGTTTCCAACCGGCCGGGCAAGGAGGTTCTCCTCCACCTTCCGGGGATGCCAGCACCACCAGCGCACCGCGTTGACCAGAGCGCATGGCCAACGTTGCGACTCCCGCGTGCTGCTCTCTGGGCGCCGAAGAGGACGCCGACCAGCCGTTGGGGTGTTGCTTGGGCCGGACCCGCACACCTCGAACGGATGGATCACCGAGAATATGCGCGGCGATATCGAGGGTCCGACCGCTACGTGGTGACAGCGTCCCGGGTCGATCCGCTGGAGCGGTGAGCAACGCTCGGATGTCCACGAGATCACCACTCGAACGGCGCTTGGAGGTTCAACCGTGCGCGATGCCACGCGCAAGGAAAACGACGACGACGGCCACAGCGATCGCGACACTGACACCGACGGCTGCCTGCCGTTTCGACGGGTGACGAAGCCACCACAAGATCCAGGCTGCGGCCGCCGTGCCGATGAACGCTCCACCGGCGACGTCATCTTCGAAGACTGGCGGGCTCGTTCCATCGCACCGGCCACCGAACGCGTCACAGCTGCCAAGAGCGACCAGTGCGAGCATGTATCCCGCCCAGATGACAGCGACCGTCACGCCCACCGCAATGCGCAACGCCACGAACGTGCCCTCCGCGTGGGCTGCGCCTGGTGTCGGTTCAGTTTCACGCACGACGGACACTGTGCCACCCGCGACGCTCCACGCACGCCGCATCCGGGACTATGCGGCGCCGCATCAGGGTAGATATGTCGGCGCGGCGACCGGGATTCTGCATGGTGAATATCGCGCGCGATCGCGTCGTCGGCTCAGCGACCCGTGCCGCCCCTCACGCCTGACGGCGTGATCAACTCGGCAAGTCAGCGCAGGTCCGTCCGCCGTACGTGGGAATCACCAGATGACCGGCGTTGGTGCGCAGTGCATGGCCGGCTCGGCCCGTGTGGACTGTGGTGTGGTGCGACGGCTGAACGTTGCTTCCTGCCAGGTCGACACACCTCGCATAGCTCTTCACAACGGTCCCTGGGCCTGAACCCGTCCAAACTGCGTCGAGCAGCATCACGTGGCCGTGGGGTGGAGGCTGCCCCACGGCACCGTCTGCTGATGCCGTAGCGCCGCCGACGGCGAGCGTGGTGGCCATGACG
Source organism: Ilumatobacteraceae bacterium (assembly GCA_041748635.1). GTDB lineage: Bacteria > Actinomycetota > Acidimicrobiia > Acidimicrobiales > Ilumatobacteraceae > Sva-07. The sequence goes on from JBGTCW010000443.1 coordinate 1,172, forward strand.
GCTGCGACGGCGCAGGTCCGCTTGATGGTTTGTCCGAGTGTCATGTTTCCTCCTGAAGGGGTGAACGGGCGGATGTTCCGCCGGTACCCGCGTCGGGCATTCCGGAAGGCGACGACGAGCCGCCCGTCAGTCGGGGTGGATGGGTTGTGTTGATCGGTGGGGAACACGGGAACTCCTTGTTGGTTGTAGGTGTCCCGAGCATGCAGAAGGCCGCTTGCAGACGGCTCGACGTCGACTTGACGCGCGAAGCAAGCGCAGGGGCGATGTGCGGGCCGATCACAACACTCGAGCGACTGTCGTCAACAGATGTTGACGATGCGCAGTCCGATACGGTTCGCGCTCGCGGCGCAACGACCAAATCGTGTTGAGCGTGTCGGCGCCGAGCTTCAACCGGCGAGCGTTGCCGGTCTTCGTCCGCGCGTCGACGTTCTGATCGATCCACGCATCGAGGACATCGACCACCTTTCGGCCAGCGGCCGACGCGTTCCCCGGACCGACCTCCAACGAGACAGCGAGACGTAGCGCGTCACGTTTGGCGTCGCGGACCGTTCGCGAGATCTGCGTGGGGCGTCCGCGTTCGTCGGTGCCGGTGAGAACCCGCAGCCGAGCGACAGAATCACTCGATACGGAGGCCGGAGATCGCCCGTGAGATCACGAGCTGCTGGATCTCGCTCGTGCCTTCGAAGATCGTGTGAATCTTGGCGTCACGATGCCAGCGCTCGACCGGGTACTCGCGGGTGTAGCCGTAGCCACCGAGGATCTGGATGGCCTCCTCGGTGACACGAACGGCGGTCTCCGACGCCTTCCACTTCGACATCGAACCCTCGCCGTTCTTGAACGTGCCGTTCTTGGCGAGCCAGGCAGCACGCCAGATCAGCAGGCGGCTGGCGTCGATCTCGGTGGCCATGTAGGCGAGCTTGAACGCGATCGCCTGGTTCATGATGATCGGCCGACCGAATGCGTGGCGCTCCTTCGCGTAGTCGAGCGCGTACTCGTAGGCGGCGCGGGCGACACCGAGCGCCTGGGCGCCGACGGCGGGGCGGGTTGCCTCGAACGTCGCCATGGCCGGCTGCTTGCCGGTCGACACGTTCTCGCGGGCACGGGCGAGCTTGGCGTCGAGCTTCTCCTTGCCGCCGAGCAGGCACGAACCGGGGACCTTGACGTCGTCGAGGACGACCTCGGACGTGTGGCTCGCTCGGATGCCGTGCTTCTTGTATTTCTGACCCATCGAGAGGCCCTTGGTCTTCGGCGGCACGATGAAGCTCGCCTGGCCCTTGCCCTTGAGCTCGGGATCGACGCTGGCGACCACCACGTGGACGTCGGCGATGCCACCGTTGGTGATCCACGCCTTGGTGCCATTGAGGGTCCACTCGTCGTTGGCCTCGTCGTACACGGCCCGCGTCCGCAGGCTCGACACGTCGGAGCCGGCGTCGGGCTCGCTGACGCAGAACGCACCGAGCATCACGTTGTCGGCCGTGCCGTAGCACTGCGGCACCCACTCCATCACCTGTTCGGGTGTGCCGTTGCCGGAGATACCGGCGGCGGCGAGAGCAGAGCCCATGATCGCCATGCCGATGCCGGCGTCACCCCAGAACAACTCCTCGATGGCCACCGGAAGGGTCAGCCCCGTCGGATCGCCCATCGCATTCAAAAGGAAGTCGACGCCGTACAGCCCGATCTGCGCAGCCTCCTGCACGACCGGCCACGGGAACTCCTCGCGCTCGTCCCACTCCTCGGCAACCGGGCGGATGACACCCTCGGCGAAGTCGTGGACCCACTTCTGGATCTGCAGCTGGTCTTCGTTGAGGTCGAGCGAGAAGTCGGGCATCGCCACAAGTTACCCAGCGGTAACCCCACTTGTCTACCCGTGGGTAACTTGTTTCGCAGCTCGGTACTGTCCGGTCATGTCCAGTCGTGCCCTCACCGTGGCGATGGCCGTGGCCGCACTGGTGACCGTGGGGTGCACCGGCACCAGTTCCCCGGAGGCCGCCCCGACGACGGGCGAGTCGCCCCCGACCAGCGAACCACCCGCCACCACGTCGACGACCTCCACGACCACGTCGACCACCACGACGACCGAGCCCGTGCCCCTGACGCCCGCCGACGCCACCACCATCGACGCGATCGTCCTGCAGCTCGCGATGTCCCCGCCCGGTTGTGACCCCCTTGACACCCGCGCCTGCGTGCTGCCGTTCCCGAGTGATTCGCAGACCGTCACCGACGACACCGCCGCGACGGGCCGGCGCGTGGCGTTCCCACAGCAGGGCCTCCCGACCAACTCCTCGGGTTCACCGATCGACCCGACCGCGTGGAACCGCAACGACGGCTTCAGCGCCAACACTCCCCTGCTGACGTGGTTCGACGACCTCGACCCCGTGGCCTCGGCGCTGCCCGGGTGGACCGACCTCGAAGCGTCGCTCGACGACGCGTCGCCGGTGATCCTGGTCGACACGACGACCGGCGAACGCATTGCACTCTGGGCCGAAGTCGACGTCGACTCGTCCAGTCTGGCCGAACAGCTGCTGACCATCCGACCGGCGATCAGCCTGGAGCCCGCCGCCACCTACGCAGTCGGCCTCCGCGGGCTCGTCACCACCGACGGCTCCCCCATCGAGCCGTCACCGATGTTCCGAGCGCTGCGCGACCGACTCGAGACCGACATCCCCGTGGTCGAGGACCGCCGCGCCGACATGGACCGTGCGTTTGATGCGCTGGCCGCCGCCGGAGCCGACCGCCGGGAACTCCAGCGGGCCTGGACCTTCACCACCGCCAGCACGGCCAACACGACCGACGACATCCTGGCGATGCGCGACGAGACGCTCGCCGGACTGGAGGACTCCGCTCCCGAGTTCGAGATCACGAGCGTGACCGACGATCCCGCTCCCGGCGTTGCGCGATTCGTGGAGGGCACCTACTCGGTCCCCAACTGGATGACCCTCAGCGGCGGTCCGGGCACCACGCTGAACCGGTCGGCCGACGGAACACCCGAGCTGAACGGCGTCCTGCAGTCGCCGTTCGCGTGCACGATCGCCAGCGACGTACTCGACGGATCCGACCCGGCCCCCGCCGTGCTGTACGGCCACGGACTGCTCGGATCCCACCTCGAGGTCGACACGGCGAACATCGTTGCGATGTCGAACGAGCACGGCGCCCTGTACTGCGCCACCAAGTGGGCAGGGTTCAGCGACGACGACATTCCGACGGCGATCAGCGCATTGCAGGACTTCTCGAACTTCCCGGCCTTCATCGACCGGATGAGCCAGGGCTTCGTCAACCAACTCGTGCTCGGCAAGCTGATGCTCGCCGACAACGGCCTGGTCGGCGAACCTGCGTTCCTCCGGCCCGACGATTCGAGGATGCTCGACAACTCGACGTTGCACTACGACGGAAACAGCCAGGGCGGCATCATGGGGATGGCACTGGTCGCGCTGTCGACCGACGTCGAACGTGCGGTGTTCGGGGTCGTTGGCATGAACTACTCGACGCTGCTGCAACGCTCGGTCGACTTCGACGTGTTCGAAACCGTCTTCGTCCCGGCGTATCCCGACCCGATCGATCGAGCGATCGGGATCGCCGCCGCGCAAACGCTGTGGGATCGCGCCGAAGGCGCCGGCTACGTGCACCACATCACCGACGACCCACTCCCAGGCACGCGGGCGAAGGACGTGCTGATGCACGTGGCGTTCGGCGACTGGCAGGTGTCGGAGCTGACGGCGATGGTGGCCGCACGCACGATGGGCGTGCCGATCCACCGGCCGGTCACTGCGGACGGGCGCAGTCGGGAAGGCGACCCGGGTTGGGAGATCGACACCCTCGAGTACGACACCGACACCTCGGCGCTGATCGTCTGGGACTCGGGTTCCGACCCGATCCCGATCGAAGCGGTCGCGCCGCGCACGAGTCGGGACCCGCACGGCGACCCCCGCAACGACGTCGAGGTCCGGCGGCAGAAGGCGGCGTTCTTGTTCGACGGAATCCTCCTCGACGTCTGCGACGGCGGTCCCTGCACCATCGCTGCGCCCTGAACGCCCGCCACCCCGGCGGTTCACGCAGCGGCGAGACGCAGCAGGTCGGCGGCGATCGTCGTGTAGATCAGGTTCGCCCCCGGCTTGTACACGTGCACGCCATCCCACCGGTAGCCGAGGTCGGTGGCGATGGCCTCGTCGGCGCACCACTCGTCCGGGCCCTCCACGAACTCGACCCGCGGCGAACCGTACTCAGCAGCGGTCTGGCGGAGCAGGTCGTTGACGTGCGCCACCCTGGCGTCGTCACCGCGTTCGGGGAGCGCCCGCACCCCGGCCCCTTCGACGTCCTGGGGCCGCATGCACGCCACCTCGAGCAACGCGACGTTGGCGCCCTCGGCGAGCATCGCATCGACCCCCGAGCGCAGGTTCCGGACGAACAACTCGTCGCCTGCGGGCGTCGCGAATCCGTACGACGTTCCGTTGTCGTCGATGTCGAACACGTCCCACGCGCCCACCACCACGAGCGCGACGTCGTTGCCAGCGGCGGCCTCCGCCCAGTCAGCCTGCCATCCCTCACAGATCGAGAAGTTGTTGCCGAACGTCACCGAACTCTGCACCGACCCGGAGCTGTACACGCTGCACCCGTCGACGCTGCCGTTCACGACAGCGGGGAATGCGCCCTCGATGCCGTCGGGCAGGTTGATCGCCAGCGCGTTGGCCTGCGAGTCTCCGACGATCGCCAGCCGCGCCGTGGTCGCTGCAGTAACCGTCGTCGCCGGCACCGTCGACGCTGACGGCACCGAAACGTCAGCCCCGCCCGCCTCGGCCGTGAGCGACGTGGCCTGGGCACCCACTTCCTCCAGGTCGAACACCGCCTCGTCGCCGCCCTCGAAGCGGTTGAACTGCTCGACGCTGACGTAGAACAAGGTCAGCACACCCACCAGTGCCGCACCACCGGCGAGCGGCCAGTACGTGATCGGCGCCCGATCGTTCCACCAACGCCCGACCGCTCCCTTGCGAACCGGTGTCTCCAGGTAGCGGTAGGACGCCTCGGCGATCACGACGGTGAGGACCATCGCCCACACGAAATTTCCGAACGAGCCGTCGGTGGCGCCGACGATCACGAAGATCGGCCAGCTCCACAGGTACAGGCCGTAGCTCCGCTTGCCCATCGCCACGAGCGGAGGCCAGCCCATGATGCGTCGGAATCCGAGCGCCGCCGGATGCACGGCCACCATCACCGCCACCAGCGACAGGATCGACACCAGCGGGAGCAACCACTGATAGACGTACCCCTCGGTCAGGACGGCGACCGACGCGGCGCAACCGAGCATCGCCACCGCTGCCGCACCGACCGGGTCGAGGACACGACCAGCGGGCGCGTTCGAAGCCTGCGTGGAACGCCACGGACGCCACAGGAATGCCGCACCCGCCCCGAGCAGGAGACCGCCGGCGCGCGTGAGCGTCGAGAGGTAGAGGAAGTTGGTCCGATCGACCCCCTCGAACGCCCCAGGCGGACCGCCGAGCGGGGTCGGGGTGCGAGCGTGCATCCAGAACATGTAGACGAACACGACGAACGCCGCCCCCACGATTGCGCTGCCGACCACGTGACGCGGCAACCGAATACGCATCAGCGCGACGAACACCACTGGCCAGATCAGGTACCACTGCTCCTCGACTGCGAGGCTCCAGAGGTGCCGCAACAGCGGTGGCTCGCCGGCGAAGTACGGCACGTTGCCGAGGATCTGGCCCCAGTTGTTGACGTAGAAGATCGACCATGGCAGGTCGCGCCGCAGCTGCGACTGTTGCTCGGCCGAACCGGCGAGTGCCGCCCACACCGAGACGGCGAGCAACACGGCGAAGAGCGCCGGGAACAAGCGCCGGGCGCGCCGGATCCAGAACTGCCCGAAGAGCACGCGCTGGTTGCGATCGTGCTCGTCGAGCAGGAGCGACGTGATCAAGAACCCCGAGACGACGAAGAACACCTCGACGCCGAAGAACCCGCCTCGCATCCACGAGAAGCCGGCGTGATACAGCAACACCACCGCGACCGAGAGCGCCCGCAGCCCGTCGAGTGACGGTTGGTATCCCATGGTCGGCGCCGGCGCCGTCTGCGACGGGGCCGTTGACCCGGTGCCTGCGGCGTCGCGTTCGCCGCTC
>JBGTCW010000444.1:0-7430 GCA_041748635.1 Ilumatobacteraceae bacterium
GATCGTCGCTTCGTCGCGCCCGAGGCCTGGGCCGACGACGAGGGCGCCGAACCGTTCGAGGTCGTCGAGCACCGCGACGTGGAAGTCGACCGCCGACACCGGGCGCTGGATGATTTCGTCGCGGGCGTCGGGGTCGAGTCCCGGACTTGACAGGGTCACGAGTCCCGCACCGGCTCGTGCGGCTGCCGCGGCGCTGAGCCGTCCGGCGCCCAGCATGCCCGGACTTCCGGCGACGACACGGACCGCACCGTTCCACTTGTGGGCGAACGGCGACCGGCTGGGCCACCAGGCTGCGACGTCTGCGGCCTCGACGAGATGCTGGCTCGCGCCGGACACGTCGAGTCCGATGTCGACCACGTCGATCTCGCCGCTGAGCCTGCACCCGGCTCCGAACACCAGGCCGGGCTTGAGCGCCTGGAACGTCACGGTCCGGTCGGCCGCAAGAACACCGGGGCCCACCCCACCAGTCAGGGCGTCGACGCCGCTCGGGATGTCGACGGCGAGCACGGCGGGGCGCTCACCCGCCCGGCCGACGATGCCCGGGGCAGACCATTCGCCCCGAAAGCCCGTCCCGTACGCCGCGTCGATCACGAGGTCGCACGGCGCCAACACGGGTGGGCACGACGAGGCGTCGATCACCCGAACCTTCACCCCTCGCCGAGCCAGGTACTGCGCCGCGACCCGTCCGTCGTGGCCGTTGTTGCCCGGCCCCGCGAGCACGTTGACGACCTTGCCGTAGGCCCCGCCCAACATCGCGAGCGCCACTCGTGCGGTCGCCCGACCAGCTCGATCGATCAACTCCTCGACAGGCACCGGCGATGCCGCGTCGATGTCGCGCATCTCCTGCGGCGTCACGATCGGGATCACGGATGCGAGCGTAACGAAGCGTTCGAGGTGCCGAGTCGGTCCGGGAGTTGGTCGGGAGGCGCTCAGCTCTCGAGCAACGACTCCTTCAGCTCGCGCTTGACGAACTTGCCGTTCGCATTGCGCGGCAACGACTCCTGCAGGAACCAGACCCGCTCAGGAATCTTGAACTTCGCAAGGCGCTCGCCGAGGCGGGAGGTCAGCTCGTCCTCGGTCATCTCAACGCCGGGTGTGAGCACGATCGCCACGCCGACGATCTCGCCGAGGCGATCGTCGGGCACCCCGAACACGGCGGCCTCGGCAACGCCATCCAACTCGTAGATGGCCGCTTCGACCTCTGAGCAGTACACGTTCTCGCCGCCGCGGAGCACCATGTCCTTGATGCGATCGACGATGAAGACGAAACCGTCCTCGTCGATCGTGGCGACGTCGCCGGTGTGGAACCAGCCGTCACGAATCGCATCGGCGGTCGCCTCGGGTCGGTTGAGGTAGCCCTTGATGACGACCGCCCCGCGGACGCACAGCTCGCCCGGCTGGCCCGCTGGGACCTCGTTGTCGGCCTCGTCGACGAGCTTGGCCTCGAGCGTCGGCACCACGCGGCCGCACGACGACGGCTTCGCCACGTAGAGGCTGCCGGAGTTGGCGGTGACGATCCCGTGGGTTTCGGTGAGCCCGTAGCCCGTGCTCGGAGCGCCCCCCGCCAGCGACTTGTCGATCTTGTCGACGAGGTCGGGCTGCAGCGGAGCGCCGCCTCCGCCCATCCCGGCCAGCGTCGAGGTGTCTCGCTTGTCCCAGTCGGGATGCATCAGCAGCTCGCGGCTCATCGTCGGAACGCCGGAGAAGTTCGTGACCCCCTCACGCTCGATCAACTCGAGCGCACGCCCGGCGTCCCACTTGTACGTGAACACGATCCGACCTCCGGCGATCGTCGCGGGGTGCAAGAGGCAGTTGTTCGCCGTGACATGGAACAACGGCGTCGGGGCCATGAACACCGACTGCTTCGGCGCACCGCTCGGATCGAGCACGGGCGATGTCGCGACGCCGACCTTGGCCGAGGCGAGGCCCGCCACCGCCGTCATGAACACGAGGTTCAGCAGGTTGTGAACCGACCCACGGTGGGTCAGTTGCGCTCCCTTCGGGAACCCGGTGGTGCCAGAGGTGTAAAAGATGCACGAGTCGTCGTCGGGATCGATCTCGACCGTCGGCAGATCGGCCGGTGCCGTCGCCGGATCGATGACATCCTCCCAACGCTCGGCACCGTCGGGAAGGTCGCCGTCGTAGCGGACGGTGATCAGCGCGAGCGGCGCATCCGATCGCAGCTCGTCCAACACGGGGAGCACCCGTTCGACGCGCTCGGCGTCGGCGATGAGCACCACCGGCTTCGAGTCGGACAGTCCGTAACGCATCTCTTCCGAGGTCCACCATGCGTTCATCCCGACGACCGCTGCGCCGATCGAGATCGTTGCCCAGTAACCGAACACCCACTCGGGGTAGTTCCGCATGGCCAGCGCGACGCGATCGCCGGGCTGGACACCGTGGACCTGCACGAGACGATCGGCCAACGCCCGGATGATTGCGTCAGCCTCGGCAAAGGTGTACCGCTCGTCTTCGTACACGACGTAGTCCCGATCGCCATGGCCCCGAGCCATCTCCCACACCGTGCGCATGTTCGGCAGTGCCGATTCGAACACCGTGATCGGTACACCGCGCACCTCGATCACCTTGGTGGCGAACTGTCCGCCCGCTGCCGTCAACTCGTCCCACGCCGCTTGATAGTGCTCGATCATGGCGAGCATGCTGGCAGCGTCGGGGTGCGAACTCCTAGTCGAGGACGCCGACGACCATCGCTCCGTCGGCCATGACGTACGCAGCGGCCATCGTGTCGCTGTGGGTCAGCGACAGATGCCACGTGGCGACCCCGGCGTTCGCCGCCAACTCGGCCGCCCGGCCGGTGACGCTGAGCAGGGGCCGACCCGAGGGAGCCCGCTCGACCCACACGTCGTGGAATCCGAACGCTCCGAGGCCGACACCGAGCGACTTCATCACCGCTTCTCGGGCCGCGAAGCGCGCCGCCAGCGACGGCACGGGGTCGGATTGCGGGGCGACGTCGGCCAGCTCGACCTCGGTGAACAGCCGAGCACGCATCGACGGGGTCCGCGCCAGCGAGCGACGGAACCGCTCGATGTCGACGAGGTCGATGCCGATGCCGATCACCGCCACGGCATCACCGCCATGACATCAACATCACGGCGTCACCATCATCCGCTCGCTCACCGACGCCAGTGATCGGCGGTGTCGGAGATCGGCTCGACGAGCAGCTCGGCGACGGAGAGTTCACCGAGCAGTGAATCGTCGAAGCTGCCCTCGGTCTCGGTGACCCAGTCGACGAGTCGTTCGTAGCGGCGGTCGTACCCCTGCAGGACACCGCGCATCACGTCAGCGGGGAGCCGATCGTGGAACACGACGTGCAACAGCGTGATGCCCGTGGTCTCCCCAGCTTTCACCTCGGGCACGAACGTCAGCGTCCGACCGTCGCTGCGCCCCACGGCCACCAGCACCTCGCGTTCGGACGCCACGCGATGCTTCGTACCCCGGAGCTCGGCGCCTCGCTCGACCCGACTCGGCAGGTCGCGCGAGATCCCGCCGCGGTCGATGATCGAGATCGCGTCGCCGTCGATGCGGTAGCGCGTGTAGCCGACGACGTCGGCCACCGCCGGGTCGAGATCAGCGAGCACCTTGAGCGTGCGATAGCTCAGCACGTCGCGTCCGGCACCGGCGGCCAGGACGGCCTGCACCAGTGGACGGTCGATGATGCCTTCGTCGCTGCGCGAGATGCCGACCGTGACCGTCTTCGCCTGGTGCTTGATCGTGTCGACCGGGCGCGTCAGCTCTTCGATGGCACGGGTGAGTGCGGCGACCAGATCGTCGATCAGCGCGACCGGCGTACCGACCTTGCCGGACTGCTGCTGGTATTGCTCGACGGGCCGCTCGGACGAGACGTCGCGCAGCAGACCGTAGAGCCGTGCCGCCGTCGATGCTTCGAGATGCCCGTCGTACAACCCCGTTCGCAGGCCGTCGTGGAATCGATCGATGGGCTGGCGCAGCTCGGTGGGCAGGCGCGCAACGACGTCGTCGCCCGACAGCTGTTCGTCGACCAGCCGCTCGATCGACTCGCGCGCCTCGCGCAGCGGGTGCGCGGAGGCATCGATGGCGAGGGCTGCCTCGTAGCCGAACAGGTGACCGACCATCGCGGACAGCACGAACCCGAGCGCCGGGTCGACCGGCGGCACGTTGATGGTCGCCGCTGCCTGGTAGCGGGTCTCGCCGTCGTTAGCGACGACGATGGGGGTCGCCTTGTGCGCGGTGAAGATCGCCACTTCCTTGGCAACGTCGTCGGCAGTGGAGCCGACGAGTCCGGCGGCACACACCAGGATCAACGGCTCCGACGAGAGATCGATGTGCTTCTTGTCCTCGGTGGCGTCGCAGGCCATCGACTTGTAGCAGAGCTCGCTGAGCTTGATCCGAACCTCCTCGGCTGCAACCTTGTTCGGGCCGTTGCCGACCACCGCCCAGTAGCGCTTGGGCGGTGCGAGCCGTCGGGCCGCGTCGGCGATGACATCACGCCGGGAGAGCACCTCGCGCATTGCGTCGGGGATCTCGCGCAGCGACCTGAGCAGGGCGGACCGACGGGGGTCGTCGGCGGGTCCGACCGCCTCGGCGATCGCACACGACAGCAGTGCCCCGGCGGCCACCTGCGCATAGAACGCCTTCGTCGAAGCGACACTCATCTCGACGTCGCGGCCATCGGAGGTGTACAACACGCCGTCGGCCTTGTCGGTGAGATCACTGCTTCTTCGGTTGACGATGCCGATCACCGCGGCTCCACGGGCGCGCAGCAGGTCGACGGTGCGATTCGTGTCGGTGGTTGTCCCCGACTGGCTCACGGCGATGGCCAGGGTGTCGCTCATGTCGAGCCGCAAGCCGAAGCCCGACAACTCGGTGGCCGTGACCGCGTCGACGTCGAGTGTCGAGTTGGTCAGCTCGTCGAGGAGTGCGGCGGTGCTCTGGCCGGCGACGGCCGCTGTTCCCTGGCCGATCACGCGGATCCGGCGGATCGTGCCGGCGGCGAGCCGCGCGGCGACCTCGGGCGGGAGTGCTCGCGCTCCGACGTCGGCATGCAGGGCACCATCGCGCTCGACGATCTTGCCGCGCAGCGTCTTGGAGAAGCTGAGCGGCGCCTCTGAGATCTCCTTCAACAGGAAGTGAGGGGCATCGCCCCGGTTGATGTCGCGGGTCGTCACCTCCGCCGTGACCACGTCGCCGGCACGAACGGGGATCGCCGAGCCGTCGTAGGAGAGCCGCGCGATGCCGTCGAGTCCGCCCGCGTTCGCGCCGTCGAGCACGACGATCTCTCCGCCGCGCTCGCCGTCCATGCGGACGTACTCCGCTGTCTCTTCGACGACCCCGTACGGCTCACTCGCCACGATGAACGCATCGTCGGCCAGGCCGATGTAGAGCCCCTGCCCGCTCCCCCGCAGCGCCAGGAACAGCTTCGACGGGTCCTCGGCGCTCGCCACCCCGATCGCCACCGAACCCTCGAACTCGGCGACGGTGCGACGGAACGCCTCGACGAGCGGTGCGTTGGTGGCGTGACGAGCCACGAGCGCCGGGATGACCTTCGCGTCGGTGGTGATCGTCGACGCGATCCGCAGTCCGTGCGAGACGCGCAAGTCGGCGTGGTTGTCGACGTCGCCATTGAGCGCTGCAACGACGTAGGGCGGGGGCTGCCCGCCGCCCTGCTCGAGTTCGACGGAGTTGAGCGGATGCGTGTTCGGCTCGCTGATGATGCCGACGCTCGCCCACCGGGTGTGGCCGAGAATCGCCACCCGGGCGTGGGGCGACTCGACGGCTCGGCGAAGCAGCGTGTCGGCGCTGAGTGCTCGACGCAACGCTGCGGTGTTGTCGCCGAGCTCCCCGATCTCGGCGGCTGCCTTGTAGACGAACGAGATGCAGTCGCCGGCGGCAACGACCGCGCCGGATCGGAAGAGCAGGTCGACGCCTCGCTCGGCCACGAGCGCCGAAACGGACGCTGGCTCGATGTCGTGGCCCCACACGAAGACGTGCAGACCGGCCGAGTCGCGGCCGCGCACCTCGAGCCGGTCGAGCGCCGAGAACGCCTGCTGCACCGAGAGGTAGCCGCCCAGCGCGGAGACAGGAGCGTCCCGTCCCGCAAGTGCCTCGACCTCGCGGGCGGTGCGGAGGCGGTCGTGGCGGATCGCCCAGAGCACGTCTTTGAGGTCGATCAACTCGGCGTTCGCCTGCTCCAGTGCCTCGGCGTCGAGATGATCGACATTGGCATCGAGGCGGCGTTCGATCTCAGCTGCCGCCGCATCGAGACGATCGAGGCGGGCGATCAGTGCCGCGACGAGATCCACGTGACCGACCAGTGCAACGACACCGGGCAGTCCTCGCAGTGCGTTGTCGACGGCCCGGGCGTGAACGGTGGCGTCGCCGACGCTCGGGGGAACTGACGAGATCGCCACATCGGCTCGGTCGAGTCCGGCGACGAGGGCGGCGGCGTTGGGCGTGGGCCTCGTCGGTGGACGACTGACAATGCCGATGATGCCGCACATGGCCGGTGAGGCTACTCCCGCCCCACCACTCGTCCGAGGCGCCCCTCCCGCCCCTCCCGGCGCCCACGACTTGTGTCAGCACAAACGTGCAACACGACCCTCGGAACTGACACAAGCGCAGGTCCAACGATTTGTGTCAGCACAAACGGGCACGACAGCACTCGGTGCTGACACAAACCCGGGTGGTCGGCGCGGTTCAGCCCGTCAGTCGGTGTGCGGCGTCGGCGAGGGTGTCGGCGATGCGCTGTGCCTTATCGTGCGTCGGTGCTTCCACCATCACCCGCACGAGCGGCTCGGTGCCGCTCGTCCGCACGAGGACGCGTCCACCGTCGCCGAGTTCGGCTTCGGCGATGGCGATGTCGGCGGCGAGCCGCTCGACCAGGTCGGGCATCCGCTGGGCGACACGCACGTTGACGAGCACCTGGGGCAACGACGTCATCGCGTCGCCAGCCAGGGCGGCGAGCGGTCGCCCGTCGCGTCGGACGGCGCCGAGGAGGGCGACAGCCGTGAGGAGGCCATCGCCCGTCGTGGCGTGATCGGTGAAGATCACGTGGCCCGACTGCTCTCCCCCGAGCGAGTACCCGCCGGCGGCGAGGGCTTCGAGCACGTAGCGGTCGCCGACGGCGGTCTCGACGACGTCGATCCCCGCTTCGCGCATCGCGATCCGGAATCCGAGGTTCGTCATCACGGTGACCACGACGGTGTCGTGGCGCAGCTCGCCGCGAGCACGTAGATCGTGGGCGGTGATGGCGATGATGTGATCGCCATCGACGACCTTGCCGGTGTGGTCGACGGCGATCAATCGATCGGCGTCACCGTCGAGTGCGATCCCGACGTCGGCACCGTGCTCGAGGACCGCTGCGGCGACGAGCGACGGCGCGGTCGCACCGCACCCGTCGTTGATGTTGCGACCATCCGGCGCCGCCGCCACGA
>JBGTCW010000445.1:0-5772 GCA_041748635.1 Ilumatobacteraceae bacterium
GCATCGTTCAAGATCGTCGCGCCGCTCGGCGCCGTGAGGAGCTCCATCCGCATGCCCGACACGGTGGCGGTCGACAGCGCGCCGAGCGCGACCCCGAGGTCGACGCCGACCACACCTGCGACGGCGATCGCGGCCGCCGCGTTGGTCACCATGTGGACGCCGGGCACGGCGAGTTGCGTGACACCGCTCCCCCACGGGGTGTCGACGCGGAACCTGGCCCGTGCCAGACCGTCGAGCTCCACCTCACTCACCCGGACCTCACCCTGGCGGCCGAACGTGACCACTCGGGCGCCGGTGCGCGAGCGCATCGCCAGAACGCGCTCGTCGTCGGCGTTGAGCACCGCCGTTCCCGTCGAGGGCAGCGCCTCGATCAACTCGCCCTTTGCGCGCGCCACACCGTCGAGCCCGCCGACCAGCTCGGTGTGGGCCTGACCGACCACGGTGACCAGACCGACATCGGGTCGGGCGACCTCGCACAGCTGGGTGATGTGACCGACCCCGCGCATGCCCATCTCGAGGATGAGCACCTCGGTGTCGTCAGCAGCGTTCAGGATCGTGACCGGCAGGCCTTGCTCGTTGTTGAAGCTGCGTTCGTTCGCCGTCGTTCGCCGACCAGCCCCGCACGCTGCGGCCATCAGGTCCTTCGCCGACGTCTTGCCGACGCTGCCGGTGACGCCGACCACCGTGGCGTCGAGCCTCCGACGCGCCCACGCAGCCAAGGCGAGGAGCGCCTGCGCAGTGTCCGACACCTCGATGGCGGTGCCGTCGCTCGGAGACGAATCGGGCTCACTGGTCAGGTGCGCGGTTGCACCTCGTTCGCGAGCGGCGCCGATGAACTCGTGTCCGTTGCGGTCGGCCACGATCGGTACGAAGAGTTGGCCTGGTTGCGACGTGCGCGAATCGAACGATGCGCCGTCGAATTCGACATCGGGGCCGATCAGCCGTCCACCGATGCCGGCGGCTGCTTCGGATGCACGAATCCTCACGAGCGCCGACGGTACCGTGGGTCGATGACCGACGGTCGCATCCATCTCGTCGTGCTGTTCGGGGGCGAGTCGGCCGAACACGACGTGTCGTGCACGACGGCGGCGCACGTGCTTCGGGCCGCCGATCCCGAGCGATACCGCATCACCCCGATCGGGATCTCGACCGAGGGCCAGTGGGCGCTCGCCCACGAGGCGACCGAGGCGCTGACACACGGCCCCGATGCGATTCCCGGGCGACTGAACCCGGCCGGCACCGACGTGTCGCCCACCCCGATGCTCGCCGAGGCGTCGCACTCCGACGAGGTGACGGTCGTGCTCCCGCTGCTGCACGGCCCGCTCGGCGAGGACGGCACGGTACAGGGGATGCTCGACCTGGCGAATGTGCCCTATGTCGGCAGCGGCGTGCTCGGCTCGGCGGTGTCGATGGACAAGGCCATGGCCAAGCAGGTGCTGACCGCCGCGGGAATCGCGCAGGCGCGCTACCGGGCCTTCGCCGAACACGAGCTGACACCCGGACTGCCCGCCGAGCTCGCCGACGAACTCGGCCTACCGGTGTTCGTGAAGCCGGCGAACATGGGGTCGTCGGTCGGTGTGTCCAAGGCCAAGACCGTCGAGGAGCTGCGGGAGGCGATCGGTCACGCGCTCACCTATGACGAGATGATCGTCGTGGAGGAGGCGATCGTCGGCCGTGAGATCGAGGTGGCGGTGCTCGGCGGCACCGCTCCCGAGGCGTCACTGCCAGGCGAGATCGTGCCCGGCGAGGAGTTCTACAGCTACGAGGACAAGTACCTCACCGATGGCGCCCAGCTCGTGATCCCAGCGCCGCTGCCCGACGAAGCGATCGCCGACGTCCGAGCGTTGGCGGTCGAGACCTTCCGGGCACTTCGGTGCGACGGACTCGCCCGCGTCGATTTCTTCTACGAGATGGACGAATCCGGCAACGGCCGCGGCTTCCTGTGCAACGAGGTCAACACGATGCCCGGCTTCACGCCGATCTCGATGTTCCCGAAGCTCTGGATGCACTCCGGCATGACGTACAGCGAGCTGATCGACCGTCTCGTCGATCTCGCCCTCGACCGCCACACCCGCCGCCGCCGCAACACCAAACGCTGACGACGGTCCGCCCCGGCCCCGTCCCCGGGAGGACCGTCAGGTTGGAGTGAGGGCGGCGCGGAGGAAGGCGCGGAGTTCGTCGCGGAGTTGGCGCAGGCCGGCGGGGGTCGGTTGCCAGCCGACCGCCCGGAGCGCTTCGGGTTCGGTGGCGATGCCGGTCAACGTCGCGTAGCCCAACGCCGCCACCAGTCCCGGGTCGCCACGACGGATGCGACCGGCGTCCATCTCGGCTCCGAGATACGACACCGCCCGGTCGACGAGCGACTGGATTCGCGAACGCAAACGTTCCGCTGGTTCGGTGTCGAGGCGGCTCACTTCGCGGATCAACCCGAGCAGCGCCGGTCGTCGCACGGCCGGGCGGAACACCGCGCGCACTACGGCATCGATCCGATCGAGTGGATCGTCGGGTGCCGCCCGCAGTGCTGCGTCGATCACGATGACCAGCTCGGCCGCCGCGACCGCCAGCACCTCGTCGACCAGATCGTCCTTCGACTCGAACCAGTAGAGCACGGTCTGCTTGCGCACCCCGACAGCACGAGCGATCTCGTCGAGCGACACGGCGTCGACGCCGCGTGTGCCGAACAGATCGAGCGACACCTCCAGGATCCGATCGCGGGTCGACCGCTCAGCCATGCGCGCTCATCTCTCTACCAATTGGTAGACGATCGTGCTAGAACAGTCAACCGTGATCGCCGAATCGCTCGCGGGGAAACGGATCGCCATCACCGGCGCGACCGGCTTCGTCGGCACCGCGCTCGTCGAGCGGCTGCTCCGATCGGTCCCCGGATGTGAGCTCGTCCTGCTCGTGCGCGACGGGCAGCGCACGAGCGCAGCCCGGCGCACCGATCGGGAGATCTTCAAGAACGATGCGTTCGATCGCCTCCGTGCGGAGTGCGTCGAGCGTGGGACAGACTTCGCCGACGTCACCAGCAGGGTCACCACCGTCGCCGGCGACGTCACCCGCGACGGGCTCGGTCTGGCCGACGCCGATCGGGCCATCTTCGCCAGTTGCGACATCGTGATCCACTCCGCCGCAGCGGTGTCGTTCGACTCGCCGCTCGATTCCGCCGTAGAGATCAACCTGCTCGGTCCGTCGCGCATCGCTGACCTCTGCAACGCGATCGGCATCACCCCGCATCTCGTCGCCGTGTCGACCTGCTACGTCGCCGGCAACCGGCGCGGGAACGCCCCGGAGAAGCTCGTCAGCGACGGGCCATTCGACATCGGCATCGACTGGCGCAACGAGGTCGCCGCCAGTCGCCGACTTCGATCCGACGCCGACGCAGCCAGCCGATCCAAGGAGCGGCTCGAGGCGTTCCGCAAGGAGGCCCGTACCGAACTGGGAGCTGCCGGAGCCCCGGCGCTCGCGTCGAAGACCGAGCAGTTGCGCGAGAAGTGGGTGAGGGACCAGCTCGTCGAGGCGGGCCGAGCCCGGGCCGCGAGCGTCGGCTGGCCCGACGCCTACGCGTTCACGAAGGCGCTGGGCGAGCAGGCGCTCACCGACGTCAAGGGTCCCGTGCCGGTGTCGATCGTGCGACCGTCGATCATCGAATCGGCACTCGCCGAACCGAAGCCGGGCTGGATTCGCGGCTTCCGGATGGCCGAGCCGGTCCTCATCTCCTACGCCCGAGGTCTGCTCGACGAGTTCCCCGGCGTGCCCGAGGGCACCGTCGATGTGATTCCGGTCGACATCGTCGTCGCGTCGATCATCGCCGTAGCCGCCCTCGGCCCCGAACGTGCCCCCGCAATCACCCAGGTGGCCTCCGGCGGCATCAACCCGCTGAAGTACCGCATGCTCGTCGACAACGTGAGTGGCTGGTTCCTCGAGCACCCGATCTACGACGCCAAGGGCCAGCCCATCGTGGTGCCCGAGTTCCGCTTCCCCGGTCGCGGTCGGGTGCAGGGCCAGCTCAACCGAGCCAAGACGATCCTGACCGTCGGCGAAAAGATGCTCCAGAACCTGCCACTGCGGGGACGTCAGGCCGAGTGGTCGGCGCAGATCGAGACGAAGCGAACCGAGGTCGACCGGGCGCTCACCTACGTCGAGCTGTACGGGTTGTACACCGAGTGCGAGGCGATCTACCAGGTCGACAACCTGATGCTCACCTGGGGCGAGCTCGACGACGCCGACCGGGCGACGTTCAACTTCGATCCACGGTCGGTGGACTGGCCGACCTACATCACCCAGATCCACCTGCCCTCGATCGTGCAGCACGCCCGGGTGAAGACGACACCCGGTCCGTCACCGGCGACCGACCGGATGGGACGCCTGCGCAAGCAGGTGCTCGACCCGAAGCGCCAGGTCGTCGCGTTCGACCTCGAAAACACCCTGATCTCCTCCAACGTCGTCGAGAGCTATTCGTGGCTCGCCACCCGTCGCCTCGACACGCCGGAGCGGATCCGGTACGTGCTGCGCACCCTCGTCGAGGGGCCTGGCCTGCTGAAGCTCGATCGGGCCGATCGAAGTGACTTCCTGCGCTACTTCTACCGACGCTACGAGGATGCCCCGGTCGAGCAGATCGAGGCGGACGCCCGCGAGATGTTCGGTCAGATCATCATGACCAAGTCGTTTCCCGAGGGGATGCGGCGGGTGCGTCAGCATCGGGCGTTGGGTCACCGCACGATCCTGATCACGGGCGCGCTGAGCTTCAACGTCGAGGGCCTGCGGCCGCTGTTCGACGAGATCGTCGCGGCGGAGATGTCGATCAAGCCCGACAACACGTACTCCGGCGAGATGCACAAGGTGCCGCCGACCGGCGAGGCCCGAGCGCAGGTGCTCTCCGACTACTGCGACGCCGAGGGGTTCGATCTCGACGAGTGCGTCGCCTACGCCGACTCGTCGTCGGACCTCCCGCTGTTCGAAGCGGTCGGCTTCCCCGTGGCGGTGAACCCCGAGACCCGGCTCGACGCGATCGCCCGCAAGGGCGGGTGGCTCGTGGAGCACTGGAGCAAGTCGCCTGGCGGGCCCCGCCCTCGCCTCCCCATCGGCCCGCTGCTGTCGGAGCGCCAGCGCCGCGAACGGTTCGGAGCGCGAGCGTGAAGGCCCTGCAGGTGTCGCGTTCGGTGCCTCGTCTCGGGATGGCGCGGATCGCTTCCGCCATCTCGTCGAGCACGGCGACACGGCTTGGTCCGCTCGAGTACACCTCGGTCGACGAGGCGGAACTGCCGGGCCCGGGATGGCATCGTGTGCGCACCCGACTCGCTGGCATCTGCGGCTCGGACCTGTCGCTCGTCGAGGGCCACGCGTCGCTGTACTTCGAGGACTGGGTGTCGTTCCCGTTCGTGCCCGGCCACGAGGTGGTCGGCGAACTCGCCGACGGCACCAGGGTGATCCTCGAACCGGTGCTGGGCCACGAGGCCCGAGGCTTCGCTCCCCCGTTCCAGGATGCTGCACCGGGCGACGGCGACGACTACGCCCACCTCGCAACCGGCGATCTCGAACCGGGCATCCAGACCGGGTTCTGCTGCTCGACCGGTGGTGGCTGGGCACCCGAATTCGTCGCCCACGAAACCCAGCTCCACCGGATCGCCGACGACATGCCCGACGAACGCGCCGTGCTGGTGGAGCCCTTTGCCGGAGGCATCCACGCCGCCCTCCTCGCTGCGCCGACGATTGCCGCACGCCAGGACACCTCGACCCCGGCAATCGTCGCCGTGCTCGGCGCCGGCACGA
>JBGTCW010000446.1:0-3987 GCA_041748635.1 Ilumatobacteraceae bacterium
CGAACCTCGAGGTCGACCTCGGCCTCGTCGGTGGCCAACTGCCACTCGATGATGTCGCGGGGAACAACGCCGTTGATCCGCAGGATCTCGTCGCCAGCGACCACCCCGACAGCGTCCGCGGGCGACCGCGGGACGACGGCGACCACGACGGGCGCGAGGGCGGATGCGGTCGTGGACATGGGCTCGCCAGGCTACCGGCGGCACGAGCCGGGTAACCTCGGAGCAGATGCCGCCCACCGCCAGCGAGTCACGCGTCGACATGGTGCTGCTGGCGCAGCCCCGCGGGTTCTGTGCCGGTGTCGAGATGGCGATCAAGGCGTTGGCGTGGATGGTGCGGACCTTTCCGGCGCCGATCTACTGCTACCACGAGATCGTCCACAACAAGCTCGTCGTCGATCGCTTCATCGACCAGGGCGTGGTGTTCGTCGACGACATCGCCGACATCCCGGTCGGCAGCCCCATCATGTTGTCCGCGCACGGCTCGGCCCCCGAGGTCGTCGAGGCGGCACGCAGTCGGGGTTCCTACGTCGTCGATTCGGTCTGTCCGCTCGTCACCAAGGTGCATCACGAGGTCAAGGTCCGAGCCGGCAAGGGCTACCGCATCGTGTACGTCGGCCACGTCGGCCACGAGGAGGCGGTCGGCACGATGGCTGTCGCGCCCGACTCGATCGATCGGGTCGAGTCGACCGACGAAGTAGATCGACTCGAGCTGTCCGACCGGCCGGTGGCCCTCTTGGCCCAGACCACGCTGTCGCATCGCGACTGGGAGGGTGTCGCGGTCAGGGTGAAGGAGCGTTTCCCCGACGTCTGGACCCCGGGCCGCAGCGACCTCTGCTTCGCGACGACCAACCGGCAAGCCGCGCTGATGGAATTGGCTCACCGCTGCGACGTCGTCGTGGTGATCGGTTCGGCGAACTCGTCGAACACGCGGGCGCTCGAACAGCTTGCTCGCGAGGAAGGGTGCGATCGGGTGTATCGCGTCAATTCCGTCGACGAGCTTCCGCACGATCTCTCCGGCGTGGTCGGCGTCACGGCGGGAGCGTCGGCCCCCGAGGAGCTCGTCGACGAGGTCCTCGAGTTCCTCGCCCCCACCCGCGGTGTCGAGTTGGTCGACGTCACCGAGGAAGACGAATACTTCCCGCCGCCGCGAAACATCCGCGAGCTGCAGAGTTCGATCGAGACCACCGCGACCGTGCTCCTCGGCGGCAGTCTGCTCGATCGGCCTGGCATGGACGATCGCATCCTGAGCGCCAGCGACGTCCTCGCCAGCCTCAGCCGCTGAGCACCGCGATCAGCTGCGCGGCACTTCGGACCACGGCCGATCGCGGTCGACGCGGATGTCGCCAGGAAGGCCGAGCACCCGTTCACCGAGGATGTTCTTCATCACCTCGGTGGTGCCGCCCTCGATCGAGTTGGCCCGACTGCGCAGGAACGCCTTCTGCAATGTGTCGGATCCCATCGCCGTCTCGGGGCGGATCATCTCGTAGCTGCCGTAGAGCAACCCCTCGGCGCCGAGCAGGTTGACGACCTCGTCGTAGATGTCCTTGTTGAGGTCGGCCGACGCCATCTTGCCGATCGAGCCTTCCGGTCCCGGATCGCCCATCTTGCGGTTCTGGTTGGCCCGGATGTTGGTGAGTCGCAGCACCTCGGCTCGCGCCCAGAGCTTCATCACGGCGTCGCGTGCGGCGGCATCCTTGGCGTCGTTCGGCAGCTTGTGCCAGGTCTGTACGAGTGCGGAGATCGTTCCCGAGCCTTTCGCCGGGATCGTTCCGCCGATCGAAACGCGCTCGTTCATGAGCGTCGTCAGCGACACGCGCCATCCGTCGCCGGGACCGCCGAGCATCTCGCTGTCGGGGATCCGGGTGTCGGAGTAGAAGACCTCGTTGAAGTCGGCCTCGCCGGTCCTCTGGCGCAGCGGGCGGATCTCGACCCTCGGATCCTCCATGTCGACGACGAAGGCCGTGAGCCCTGCGTGCTTGACCGCGTTGGGGTCGGTGCGCACGACCAGCAGGCCCCACTTCGACAGGTGCGCCAGCGTCGTCCACACCTTCTGGCCGTTGACGATCCACTCCTCGCCGTCCTGTACACCCGTGGACGACAGCCCGGCGAAGTCCGACCCCGATCCCGGCTCGGAGAACAGCTGGCACCAGATCTCCTCGCCGGTGAACAACGGCCGCAGATAGCGCTGCTTTTGCTCATCGCTCCCCCAGGCCACCACCGTCGGGCCGGTCATGCCGTGGCCGATCGGGTTGCGGTACATCGGGTTGGGCGCGCCCTCGGCATACACCCGCTCGTTGACCAGCTTCTGGAGCTTCGGGTTCAGCCCGAGGCCACCGTTGCCCTCCGGGAAGTGCACCCACGCCAGTCCCCGATCGAACTGCTCGCCGAGGAATGTCTGCGGCTCCGTGCTCTTGGGCGGGAAGGCGGCCAGGAGGTCGTCGACGAGCTCGCTGACACGCTGCTCGTCGGTGCTCAGTTCGGAGCGTTCGTCGGTGATCGTCATGCCCCGAACCGTAGTTGCCCGTCCCCGCAGGCGTCCTGTCGCAGACCCGAACCGAACCCGTGCGATGAGCCAAACCAGCACATACGACCGTCTCGCTCATCGCAGACCGGGATCGCGGAACGCTCGGATCAGTTGAAGATGGCGGACGTCGAGGTGATCTCGGCGGCTTCGAGCGCAGCCAGTTCGGGGACGGCCGCGCGGAGGTCCATCACGATCGCCAGGCGCACCGCGTCGGATCGACCGGCGAACACGCTCTTGAGGTTGTTGAGCATCCGGATGACGATGTCGCGGTTCGACGTCGGGTCGAGGTACCGATCGTGCCACGGCACCTGCTCACCGGTCACGTGCTCGAACAGCGCCCGTGCCTGCGCTCGGTCGAGGCGTCGGCCGCCGTCGAACGGGTCGAAGAATGCGTCAGGGGCGTCGGGCGAGGTCACCAGGAAGTGGGCCGGCATTCCGACGCCGCGTACGTCGACGCCGACGCGTCTCGCCACCTCGATCATGAGCACCGACAAGCTGATCGGGATACCCGTGCGGGTGGCGATCACCCGATCGAGACACGAATTGCGCCAGTCGTAGTACGCGCCGCGGTTGCCGGCGAAGTGTCCGTCGGTGAACAGGTGTTGGGCAACCCCGTCAGCCGTCGCCGCCGAACATCCTGCGGCCAGCCGATCGAGTTCCAACAACCAGGCGAGCACGTCGAGCCCTGGCTGGATCGACGCCGAGATCAGCAGCGCCGCCTCGTCGAGCGGCACTGCCGACCGGCCCGGTTCCATGATCTCGGCGAAGCGGGCGCGGACCATGTCCGAACCGTACCGCCGCCCTCTCTCCACCATGCGCTCGCCACCATGCGCTCGCAGGGGCGGGTCGGCTACGTTGCCCCGCATGTTCCCCGGTGCACACCTCTCCACTCACGGCGACAAGCCAGCGCTCATCATGGCCGGTTCCGGCTTCACCCAGACCTTCGCCGAGCTCGATGCCGCCGCCAACCGGCTCAGCCGGCTACTGCGCGCTGCTGGGCTCCAACCCGGCGATCACGTTGCCATGTGTATGGAGAACCACGATCGCTACTTCGAGATCGTCTGGGGCTGCCACTACGCCGGCCTCGTGTACACGTGTGCGTCGTCGAGACTCACCAGCCACGAACTCGAGTACATCATCAACGACTGCGGGGCGAGAGCGTTCATCACGTCGACCTACAAAGCCGACCAGGCTGCTGAGATCCTCGAGACGACGCCGAACGTGGAGCTGCGGCTGATGCTCGACGGCACGATCGACGGCTACGACAGCTACGAGGCTGCCGTGGCCGACCAGTCACCCGATCCGCTCGACGAGGTCCGGCTCGCCGGCCTCGACATGCTCTACTCCTCGGGCACGACCGGCATGCCCAAGGGCATCGCTCGGGCGTTCCCGAACACCGAACTCGAAGCGACGAGCGGTGCCGTACTGCCCATGCTGCAGTTGCTGTTCGGCGTCGACGACAC
>JBGTCW010000447.1:0-9844 GCA_041748635.1 Ilumatobacteraceae bacterium
GCCGTCGGGCGGACCGCTCCCGAACGAAGCACCGCCGTCGGCGCCGCCATCGTCGGAGCCGCAGGCGCCGAGCAGGAGGACGAGCATCGAAACGGTGGCGGCGGTGGCGCGGATCACGCAACCATCTCTATCGCGCCCGGCGCCCCTCAGCTCGTCAGGCGAGTGAGTCCCTCCTGGACCACGCTGACCGCCAGACGTCCATCGCTCGTGAAGATCGACCCCTGCGCCATCCCGCGCGCCGACGAGGTCGACACCGCCGACTGGGCGTACAGCAACCAGTCGTCGGCGCGGAACGGCCGGTGGAACCACATCGCATGATCGACGCTGGCCATCTGCATGCCGGGCGTGTCCCAGTCGAGGCCGAACGGCAACAGCGTGGTGTCGAGCAACGTCATGTCGCTGGCGTAGGTGACCACGCACGCGTGGAGCACCGGATCGTCCGGTAGGACGCCGTCGGCTCGCAGCCAGACGTGTTGCTTCACGGTCGACTGGCCGCGACGACTGGTCGGATCGCCGTCGACGTAGCGAAGATCGATGGGGCGCGGCCGGTCGTACCAGTCGCCGATCTGTTCGGCGTACGGCGCCATCCGGGTGCGGAAGTCGGGCAGGTCGAGCGGGTCGCCCATCCCGTCCGGCATGGTGAGCTGGTGGTCGGGACCGGACTCGTCGTCGTGGAAGCTCGCCTGCAGGTTGAAGATCGCCCGCCCGTGCTGGATGGCCACGACTCGTCTGGTCGAGAAGCTGCGGCCGTCGCGGATCCGGTCGACCTCGTACAGGATCGGCACCGTCGGGTCACCGGGACGCAGGAAGTACGCGTGCAGCGAATGCGCGAGGCGTTCGCGCTCGTCGATCGTGCGCGCTGCGGCGACGAGCGCCTGGCCCGCCACTTGGCCGCCGAACACGCGTTGGCGGTTCTCGTCGGGCGATCGTCCACGGAAGATGTTGACCTCGATCGACTCGAGGTCGAGCAGGGCCACGAGGTCGTCCAACGCGGGTTGATCTGTGGCGGCGCTCTCCATGACAGGCGCCATGTTGGCACGTCGTACAGTCGTCGCATGACGTTGCTCGACATCTCCGCCGACGAAGTACTCAACACCACCCGAGCGGTGCGCAAGCGGCTCGACTTCGCCCGCCCGGTCGAGGACGACGTCATTCGTGAGTGCGTCGCCACGGCGATGCAGGCTCCGTCCGGGTCGAATCTCCTGACCATGCAGTTCGTCGTCGTGAAGGACCCGGACAAGCGCCACGCCATCGGCGAGATCTACAAGCAGTGCTGGGCGATCTACAGCTCGATGCCGTACTTCGCCGGCGCCATCCAGAAAGAGGGCGACGCCGAGCAGGCCCAGCAGGGCCGCGTGGTCGACTCGGCGACCTACCTGTCCGAGCACATGGCCGAGGCACCAGCGTTGGTCCTCGGTTGCACCGCCGGGCGCGTCGACGGCGCGCCGGCGATGATGTCGGCGTCGTCGATGGGCAACATCCTGCCGGGCATGTGGAGCTTCATGCTCGCCGCGCGTGCCCGTGGGCTCGGCACGGCCTGGACCACGATCGCGCTGATGATGGAGAAGGAGGTCGCCGACGTGGTTGGCATCCCGTTCGACGAGGTCCAACAGGCGTGCCTCACGCCACTCGCCTACACCGTCGGCACCGACTTCAAGCGAGCGCTGCGGCCCGATCCGGACGCGATCATCCACTGGGACACCTGGTGACGCCCGAGCGCCGAGACCTGGCGCTCGCCACCAAGGGGTTCATGCCCGCCGACGAGGGCGACGCGCTCTGGGCCGCGGCACACGCGGCGACGGCTGCCGTTCCTGACGCCCCGATGCTCGAGGTCGGTTCGTACTGCGGCCGCTCTACGATCTGGCTCGGCGATGTCGCCGAGCGATCCGGGAGCGTCCTGTTCGCCGTCGACCATCATCGGGGGTCCGAGGAGAATCAGGCCGGATGGGAGCATCACGATCCCGACGTCGTCGACGCTCGTACCGGCAAGATGGACACGCTGCCGTACTTCCGGGCGGCGATCCACGACGCTGGACTCGAACACGCTGTGATCGCCGTCGTCGGACGGTCGCCGCTCGTTGCTGCGTCGTGGACGACGCCGCTGTCGTTGCTGTTCATCGACGGCGGCCACGGTGAAGAACCGGCCCGTCTCGACTACGAGGGCTGGACGCCTCACGTCGCGGTTGGTGGCACGCTGGCGATTCACGACGTGTTCCCCGATCCGGCCGACGGTGGTCGTCCTCCGTACGAGCAGATCTTCCGGCCGGCGATCGAGTCGGGACGATTCGAACTGGTGTCGGCAACGGGGTCGCTCCGAGTGTTACGCCGAGTGGATTGACGCCCGGCTCTCTGCCCACGATCCGTACTGGCGCACCACCACGAAGCGTTTGCGGTCGACGTACAGCAGCAGGCCCGCCCCGATCGACATCACCGCGGCGGCGACGAAACCGAGCGTGACCTGGGAGCCTGCGGCGATCAACGTGCCGCCCAGGATCGGTCCGAAGACGCGTCCCAGGGCCATGACCGCCTGAGCGTCGCCGGCGCGTTCCTCGGGGAAGTTCGACCGTTCGGCGAGGAGCGTGAACGCTGCGGGCACGCCCATGAAGAACACGAAGCCCCAGCCGACGAGTGCGAGCCCGAACACCAATCCGCTGCGCGACGCCGCGATCGCCACGGCGCACAGGGCCGTCGCCAGGAACCAGAGCCCGGCGGGACCGCGGCGTCCGGTCCAGCGCGCCGCCGGGATGGATGCGATGGCGTTGCCGCTGAAGAGCAACGAGACGGTCAACGGCGACAAGCCGTCGAGGTCCTCGCCGATCGCTGCGGCGTACACGAACACCGCCGAGCCGCCCATCGTGATCGCACACAGCGCGATCAGGATCGCGCGAGCGGCACGAGTCGGCGCATGACGCGTCCGGTGCGGTCGGAGCCGATCGACGGTCGGTACCTGACGCACCCAGATGAGCGGGACGGCGGTGATCGCCGCGAGGACGACGAACAGCCAGCGAAGTCCGATCGTCTCCAGCAGCACCGCGATCAGGGGCGCCATCACCATGCCCACGAGTGGGCCGACCACGGCGACGTCGCCGGTCTTCTCGTTGTCGCCGAACGCCGCCTGCCACGCAATCCATGCCGCGAACCCCAACGACAGTCCACTGGCGAAGCGCATCACGGCGAGCGTCTCGAACGTCGGCGCGACCGCCGAGGCGAGGTTGGCCGCGACGCCGATCACGGTGCCCACCGCGAACACCGAGCGGACGGGCCGGAGGAACCGGCCACCGATCCACGACGCCACGACGAACCCTGCCAACTGCGAGGTCGACATCCATCCCGCGGTACCGATCGAGACGTTGAAGTCGTCGGCGACGGACGACAACATGAACGGCGTTGCCGTGAACACCGCGGTGCTCGACGCGATCGCGACGAGCAACGCCACCGGCACCGAGGGTCGGGCGGCGGCGAGCACCCGCAGCGGGACCTGGAAGGTCACGGTGGGCGCCTCAGTCGCCGAACTCGCGGCGCAGATCGTCGCGAGCGGCGCTGATGAGGTCTCGCACGTTGTCGCGCAACGCGGGCATGTCGTCGATCGTGAGTCCGTCGGTGCTGACGGCGTCGAGCACGCGCACCTCGGCTCTGGCGTAACCGAGGCGCCAGTCGTGCTTGCGTAGCGCGTCGCGGGTGCCGTGCACCGCGAGGGGCAGGATCGGGACCTGGTGTTCGATCGCCAGTCGGAACGCACCGGACTTGAACTCGCGCAGCTCACCCGTCTTCGAGCGGGTGCCTTCCGGGAAAATCATTACGGACACCTTCGAACGCAGGCGCTCGGCCGACGCCTCGAGTGCCTTCGCGGCCGAGCTGGCATCACCGCGCTCGAGGGGAATGTCGCGGGCGAGGCGCATCATCCAGCCGACGAGCGGGATGCGCAGGATCTCGATCTTCGACATCCACTTCATCTCGGTCGGCAGGTGCGAGATCAACAAGATGTCGACGAAGCTCTCGTGGTTCGACACGACGACGTACGGCCGGCGCATGTCGTCAGGCAGCGTCCCCGA
The DNA here is from genome assembly GCA_041748635.1 of Ilumatobacteraceae bacterium. Lineage (GTDB taxonomy): Bacteria > Actinomycetota > Acidimicrobiia > Acidimicrobiales > Ilumatobacteraceae > Sva-07. Next base: position 4,053 of record JBGTCW010000447.1, read on the forward strand.
TGTGCGGAACGTCCACAGCGGGGTGAGCTTCTGATGCACGACGGTCAGCTTGCGGAACAGGTAGCCCGCCGCGTACGCGCCTCGATCGAACGGCAGCGTGACCAGCCGGACGATGGCGACCATCGGCGTCCACACGATCACGATCACGCCGAGCGCGAACCAACTCCAGATCGAGAACACCGTCCGCGCAAAGCTCGACTTCATCGACGAGCAACGTAACAGCCCGGGACCTCGCGTCGGGCCGTCAGAACGGGACGAAGACGTCGCTGGCGGGGGTGGCGCGGGTGATGGCATCGACGGCGAGGACCACGGCGGCAGCGGTGTAGGACGTGTGCTCGTCGAACGGGAACAGCACCGGTCCGGGGTACACGATGCCGGTCCAGTACGAGCCGTCGTCGCGGCGGTGGGTCCGCGTCCAGGTGAGGAGGTCGGTGGCGGTCGACATGTCGCCGATCGAGGCGTAGGCGAGTGCGCACTCGGCAGTCTCCGACGCCGTGACCCACGGCTCGTCGCTCACGCAGCGGATCCCGAGGCCCTCCATGGCGAACGTCTGCCATCCGTCGGCGAGGCGCGCCTTGGCGTCTTCCCCGGTGAGGACGCCGGTGAGGACCGGGTAGTACCAGTCCATGGCCCACCGCGTCTTGGGCTCGAACGCCTCGGGTCGCGTCCGTACGGCGTCGGCCATCACATCCGCGGCCTCGACCCAGCTCGACCGACGCTCGCCGACGCGCTCTCCGAGGCGAGCACCGCAGCGCAGTGCGTGCTGGATACTGGACGTCCCCGTGAGCAGGGCGTAGTCCCACGGCTGGGCGTCGGCCTCGACCGCCCAGAGCGGGAGTCCGTCGTGGCGGCGTTGACCGAGGACGAACTCGAGCGCCCGCTCGACCGTCGGCCACATGCGTTCGGCGAACGCAGCGTCCCAGGTGAGGCGGAGGTGGTGGCTCACCCCCGTGGCGATGTAGGCGCAGACGTTGGTGTCGAGCTTGGCGTCCTCGACGGTGCCGTCGGAGTGGTAGTAGGCGTGCCACGAGCCATCGGGGCGTTGGGTGTCGACGAGCCACCCGTAGGCCAGCTCCGCTTCGGCATGGAATCCCGCGACGTCGAGCGCCATGGCGGACTCGACGTGGTTCCAGGGGTCACAGTGCCCGCCGGGGAACCACGGAATCATCCCGTTGTCGAGCTGGAGCGACACCAGATGCTCGCCGGTGGTCTGCAACTCGTCGGCGCTGAGGACGCCCGGGAGGTGAGCGACGTGCTTCACCGAACCGCGGCCTCCGGTCGTGGAGCGTCGACGCGCTGCTTGATGCCGTAGAACACGATGCTCTTGCCGAGCACCGGCGACAACACCCGGTCGGCGAGCTTGGTCACGGTCGGCTGCTCGATGATGTCCCACTCGAGGAACTCGCGGTACTTCTTGACCGCCGGGTTGTCGTCGTTGCGGGGACCGACGGCGCACTTGAGCCACCAGTACGGCGAGTGCAGCGCGTGTGCCCGATGGTGACCCTGCAGATCGAGGCCGGCGGTGCGGAGCTTCGCCGACAGCTCGGTGGCGCTGTAGATGCGGACGTGGCCACCCTCGCTCTTCGGGGCGTGGTACTCGTCCGACAGCATCCAGTTGATCTTCTCCGGGAACCACGCCGGCACGGTCGCTGCGAAGTGCCCGCCGGGCTTGAGCACGCGGACCATCTCGGCGATTGCGGCGACGTCGTCCTGGATGTGTTCGAGCACTTCGGAGGTGATCACGACGTCGAACGACCCGTCGGCGAACGGCAGCTGGGTGGCGTCGCCGCGCAGCACCCCCTTGAAGCGGTCGATGTCGATCTCGCCGGCGTCGACCATGCCGCCGAGCGTCGCTCGGGTCTGGACCACTTCGTCCTCTGCGTAGTCGAGCGCAACGACATCAGCCCCGCGACGTGCGCATTCGAACACGTGGCGGCCGAACCCGGCGCCGACATCGAGCACGCGGTCGCCGGGTGTGAGGCCGAGCTGGTCGAACTTGATCGTCAACATCTCAGATCCGCCCGTTGGCGCGCAGCTTGGCGAGGTTCTGTGGCATCGCCAGCACCTCTCGGTACTGCTCGACCGTCTGCTGCGCGCACTTGGTCCACGTCCAACGCTCCAGCACCCGCTGGCGGCCGGCGGCTCCGATTCGCAAGCGCAGTTCGGCGTCGTCGAGCCCGCGGGCGATCGTCGCGGCGAGCGCATCTTTGTCGCCGGCCGGACACTGCAGCACGGTGTCACCGTCGGCGCCGGTCACCTCGGGGAGCGCTCCGCCATCGGTGGCGACCAGTGGGGTTCCCGTGCACATCGCTTCGATGGCCGGCAGGCTGAAGCCCTCGTACAAGCTGGGCACGACGGCCATCTCGGCCTCGGCGTACAACTCGACGATGCGCTCGTCGCTCACGCCCGAGACGAACTCGATGTGCGGGGCGAGGCCGTACGAGTCGATCAGGTCCATCGAGTGGCCAGGTCGGGGCTTGCCGATGATCGTGAGGGTCACGTCGCGCTCGGTGCGCAGTTTGGCCATGGCCTCGAGCAGGTACGAGAGCCCCTTGAGTGCAACGTCGGCGGATGCCGTGGTGATGAGGCGTCCCGGTCGGCGGGTGACGTGGTCGAGCGGCTTGAAGAGGTCGGGGTCGACGCCGACCGGGACGAGGCGCATCCGGTCGATGCTGACGCCCATGTCGGTGTGGATGTCGTCGATCGAGTTCTGACTGACCACGACGATGCGCGGCATCTTCGACGCGACCCGTCCCTGCATCTTGACGAACGAGTACCACCGACCGACCGACATCCGGCGGGGCAGTGTCTTGGCGTGGCTCATCTCGAGTTCACGATCCTTGGTGATCGGGTGATGCAGCGTCACGATCGTCGGGATCAGTTTCTCGATCTTCAGGATCCCGTAGCCAAGGCACTGGTTGTCGTGCACGAGGTCGAACTCGCCGGCGCGAGGCTTGAGTTCACGGGCCGCACGGGCGCTGAACGCGAGGGGCTCGGGGAAGACGCCGGTCATGAACGCCGCCATCTCGAGGAGGTCCTCGCGGGTCTTCAACTCCCAGAATCCGGGGAAGCGGCCGGGGAAGTAGTCGTTGAACGTGTCGAGGCTGGGCAGCTTCGTGAGAGTGATGCGCTCGTCGAGGATCGGGTACGGCTGACCGCCGAACACCTCCACGGTGTGGCCAAGGTCGGCCAGCGCCTTGGTGAGGTGACGGGTGTACACACCCTGGCCGCCGACGTGGGGTTTGCCACGGTAGGTGAGGTAGGCGATCTTGAGCGGAGCGTCAGGATCGAGACCGGCCTTCGACATCCGAGCGAGGCTATCGGCGCTCCGTTACCACCCGGTAACGCAGGCCGGTGGTCACCAGGAGAGGGTCATCGTGCGTGCGAGGGGAGCGCTGGGGTCGACGACGTGGGGATCGAGGTTGAAGGCGTCGGGTGGGCCGGATTGCGGTTCGACGCACGTGGCGTGATCGAGGTGGTCGAACACGACGCAGTGGTCGCATCCGGAGTCGATGCGAACGATCGGTGCGCTCGAGCGGTCGTAGTGGAGCCAGATCGGGTGAGTATTGACGAAGCAGTCGTCCCAGGGTCCGTCGGTCGGCTCCACCAACTCACCGGTCGGCAGGCCGAGGTCGTCGCGTCGGTACATCTGCGTGGGCGAGAACTCCAGACGGTCGGGCTTGCGAAACCACGGGTGCCACCCGATCTCGGCGGGAAGCGGGCCGCGCGTTGTCTCGATCTGGAGGGTCACCACGATCCGATCGTCGAACACCGCAATCGTCTGGGTGGCGATCCCGCCGAACTCCCAGTCGAGCCGGAGCGAGCACGTACACGATGTCCTTTGCACATCGTGTACCTCCCACACCCTGTCGAATCCAAGGCCATGGATGGCGTGCGCCTGGCGTCGGTCGGCTCCATCGCGGTGGTTGATCGTCAGCTGGTGGTCGACGCCTCCGAAGGTGAAGCGACCGTTGCGGATGCGTCCCGCCCACGGCACCATCGGGAACGACCCCCACATCGTGGGTTTGCGCTCGTGTCGGGTCGGCACGTCGACGAGGAGCGGTTGTCCGCCCACGTCGATCTGGCCGATCCGCGCGCCGGCTGCCGGATACACCGTCACCGACGTCTCTTCGTGGGTGAGTTCCAGGATCTGCTCGCCGTCGATCACCGGGCGATACTGCTCCCGATGCGTTCGCTCGCGCAAAGCCCTTCCTCGGGATGTGAGCGATGCGTGCGCATACTGCGTGCATCGCTCACAGCGTTCGGGGGGTACGGGGGGTACGGGGGCGGGAGCGCCACGAGGAAGCAGCGAGCAGGAGCATCAACGCGACGATGAACGGGCCGTCGCCGAGATTGACGTACCAGGTGCGCCCGGTGCGTAACTCGACCGTGTCGTACAGCACGCGCTGCTCGCTGACGGCGGTGCGTTGACGGACGTTGCCGTCGGCGTCGACGATCGCCGTGAACCCCGTCGGGGCTGCCTGCACCACCCAGCGACCGGTCTCGATCGCGCGCAGACGACTGGATGCGACCTGCTGGGTCTGCACGATCGTGCCCGTATAGCTCGAACCGTTGGTCGGGTTGAGGATCGCCTCGGCGCCGGCCTTGACCCCTTCACGCGCTCGACCGGCGAAGAAGACCTCCCAGGAGATCACCACGCCCAGCCGGGTGCCATCGGGGAGGTCGACGTACGCAGGACCGGTGCCCGCCGTGGCGTCGCGCCCGATCTGGTCGATCGGAGCGCCGAGCGCTTCGAGGAGCCCACGTAATGGGACGTACTCGCCGAATGGGACGCGGCGCACCTTGACGTACTGATCGACGATGGTGCCGTCGGGGGCGACCACGATCTGGGAGTTGATCCGGGGATCCTCGGTGACACCGACCGCGATCGGCGCGTCGAGGCGTCTGGCCTCGGCGACGATGTCGCGGTAGACCTCGGACCCCTCGAACACCGACACGTCGATGGTGTTCTCCGGCCACAGGACGAGGTCGAGGTCGAGGTCGGCGTCGTCGGCGATCGTCCGGGTGGCTTGCAGATGTCGTTCGGTCACGAGGCTCGAGGGCACCTCGAGTGCGCTCGTGCCCTGCTCACCGCCCCCTTGAACGGCGGCGACCGCCAACTCTTCTCCGGTGGCGCTCCCGCGTGGTGCGACCAGGCTGAGTACGACGATCGCAACGACCGCCGCGAGCGCCAACGTGCCGTGGGGTGCCCCGCTCGCATCCGGTCGCATTCGGCGCGCGAACGCCGGCACGCCCGGCACTGGGCCGGCGAGCGCGAAGCCGATCTGGAACACCAACCACGTCACCAGAATCACGCCACCGACCCGAACGACGCCGATGAGAGGTCCGCCGACCTGCGACATGCCGAGCGTGGCGAGCGGGATCCCGCCGAACGGGAACGAGAACCGGATCGCCTCGACCAGCGCGTGTGCGGCGGGCCGACCGATCACCCTCCAGGCTCCCGTCGGCGCGAGCAACGCAGCGCTCGCATGGAACGACGAGAAGACCAGGCCGGCGACGACGTAGCCGGGAGCGGTCAACTGCACCATCCATCCCATGCCGAGGAACATCCAGCCGGCGCCGAACATGAACCCGAGGAGCAGCCGCTCGCGCCGCGTCGGCGAGTCTCCGAGTGACACTTCGAACAGGACCACCCCGACGATCGCGAGCGGCCAGAATCCCCACGGCGGCATCGACACCGCCACGAGCGCTCCCGCACCGAGTGCGAGCGCGGGGCGCGCGATTCGGTCGTGGAGAGGACGCCGCGGTGCACGCGATGGCCCCGTGTCGGG
>JBGTCW010000448.1:0-5004 GCA_041748635.1 Ilumatobacteraceae bacterium
CTGGGGTCTTGATCGTCGCCGGCGTGGTCGGGCTCATCGTGGTGGCAGCCGATGATGCCGACGCTCCTGCGACCACCGTTGACGCGACCGTGCCCGCCGAACCCGTCTCTGCGCTGCGCCCGGCACCGGGTGCGACCCTGATCGCCGGTGAGGAGCACTTCGACCTCATCACCGTGGCCGAGACGACGGCGGGTTTCGGAAACGCCGAACTGGTGGTGTCCGACGACGACCTGACATCGCTGTGGACCGAGTGGAACCCGGGCGTCGCTCAACCTGCGGTCGACTTCGCCGCCAGCGTGGCGCTGGTGATGACCCGCCCCGACAACGCGTGTGCCGATGTCGTCACGAAGTTCGAGGTCACCAACGACAGCGATGTACCCGTCTGGACGCCGGTGTTCGAATCGCTGGTCGACGAGTGCGTCGACCCACTGCTGTCGTGGCTCCACGTCGTCGCGATCGAACGGGCCGCGCTCGGTGACGAGGCCCGGATCCGGGTGCCAGCTGCGGATGTGTACGACGTGCCCGAGCAGATCCTCGAGTACGCCGCCCCGGTCGGAGATCCGGGTGCACCAGTTGACGCGTCACCGGTCACGCTCATCGCGACCGACGTCGTCGTCGCGTTGCCGCCCGTCGGCGAGCCGGCGCTGCACAACACCTCGATCGGCATGTTCTACGTCGTCCACCACGACGGAGGCGACGTGTCGGTGCTCCCGGCCACGATCGCCAGCAACTCCGTCGAACACGACGGCGTGACGGGTCTACAGAGGTTCGTCGTCGCCTCGCGGTCGGGCCGTTCGTTCTTCAGCGACAGCGACATCTGGGACGCCCGGGGGCGGGCAGCAACGGCTGGGCGCTCGGCCGACCTGGTCGGCTACGCCGGGCAGGTTGTGGGCGACAACGTGGAGGTGCTCTACTCCGACGCCACCCGAGTCGAGGGCGATCCCGCCGTGCCCGACGCCGAGGACTATCCGCTGCCACCGCGGCCGCCGTTCGACGCGATCACACCCGAGCAGTTCTTGACCTTGTCATCCTCCGGCCCGGTCTGGCGGCTGTTCGACGCTCATTTCGTCATCGACGACGGTGTCGGCCGCATCTGCCGGATCGACACCGACGTGCCGATCGACCAATTCGACGGCTGCGACGAGTCCGGCGTCGTGATCGACACCCTCGTCACGTCGAGCAACCCCGACATCACCACCTGGTTCGCGGCGCCCGTCCTCGCCTTCCAAGACCCAGTACGCGGCTTCACGAGCGTCATCCCCCTGGCCGGTTACAGCAGCCGCAACGAAGCGGGGTAATGATGTCGACCGAGAAGACGGAGCACTGAGATGAGACCACTTCGATACTCGATCAACATCACGCTCGACGGCTGTTGCCATCACGAGGCCGGGATCGCCCCGGACGAGGAGTCGATGCGCTACTGGACCGCCGAGATGGAGCGAGCCGATGCCGTGCTGCTCGGCCGCGTGACCTACGACATGATGGAGTCGACGTGGCGACGTCCGGCAACGGGCACGTGGCCGGACTGGATGGGTGACTGGGATATCCCGTTCGCCGAGGCCATCGACCGAGCGAAGAAGTACGTCGTGTCGAGCACGTTGAGCGGCGTCGATTGGAATGCCGAGCTGGTGCGCGGCGACGTGGAGCAAGCGGTGCAGCAGCTCAAGCACGAGCCAGGCGACGGCCTGTGGGCGGGTGGCGTGACCCTCCCCCTGGCGTTGGCCAATCTGGGACTGATCGACGAGTACGAGTTCCTCGTCCAGCCGGTCCTCGCCGGGCACGGACCGACGTTGCTCGCCGGTCTACGCGAGCGCATCCAGCTCGAGCTGGTGAGTCGCCACGAGTTCCGGTCGGGCGCTGTCGCCCTGCGATACCGGCCGACGCGACCTCCGGCGTGACGTGACATACCTCTGGCAGCGCGAGGCTCAGGCACACGGCCGGTACCGATCACCGTGAACGGCGCCGACGCCGTGCCGGATTGTGCTCCGGTGACGACGAAGTCGTGCGATCCGAGCGTTTCGTCGCCGCGGATCGTCCAGACGAACGTCACCGTTCGCTGGCATCAGCGACCTGCGAGCCGAGGTCGATCGGGACGGAGCGCTGCTCTGCGACGACGACCTCACCGGGTTGAAAGCCGTAGCCGTATACACGGAAGTGGGAACCTTCCTTGGAGCCGATGCAGAGCTGTGTCAGATGACGTCCACGCTGGCGCGATCTGGGTGACCGGCAAGCGCCTCGATCTCGGCTCGATCTCTGGTGAGGACCGTGGCGCCTGGTTGGGCAATCTCTGCAGGCGGGTCTGCGGAGTTCGGCTGTCCGGCGGCTCTCATGTCGATGAACTCGACGACGATCTCGCGTCCCTCGTCACGCGTGCCGCGTCAGGCTGGCTTCGGCCTGACACGACCGTTCTCCCCTGAACGGATCCCCCACAACACGGATCCGAAAGCCACGACGAGCAGCACGTTGACCGCCACGGCCAGCGACGCGACGTTGCCGATGTGGGCGACCGGCCAGACGATCGCCGCGATCAGCACGAGGATCGCAGGAATCCGATGACGCAGCGTGTTCAGACCGATCGCCGCGAGCGCGATCGCGAGGGGAAACATCAGCCCCATCGGCTTGATGATGGCCGCCGCACCGCTCTGGTCCACGAGCGCCGTGTCCCCGAGCGACATGTGGATCGTGTCGAATCCGTACGCAGCGTTGCCGACCGAACCGGCGATGGCGGTAATGAGCAGGCCGGCCGTCAACACGGACCCTCCGCTCAGCCACGCCGCCACCCGCAGGACGACCAGCCCGTAGCCGATGGCACCGAGGACGTGGAGCACTCCGGCCGAAGGATCGTCCCATCCGTTCACCGCGTAGACCGTGTCGGCGATCAAGTAGAGCAGTGGCGCCACCACGAGCGAACCGGTCAGCATCTTGTCGGCAACAGAGCCCGCTGGAGCCAGAGCAACGGCAGGGTCGGCGGTGGCGGTGGTCATGGGTACTCCTCCAGGATCGGCGTGCACGTCGACGATGAACCCTGCCGACCTGCTGCGCCACAGGGCCACCCCCCGAACCCGCGAGTTCCAGGGTTAACCCTGGTGTGCATCCAACCTGGGCGACCATGATGGAGTGGTGCGCAGATCTCCCGCTCCCGATGGCCTGTTGCCGCTGCTCTCGGTCAGTGCCGCCGTCATTCTGGTCACCGCCGGTCTTGCACATGGGGTCTGGGTTCAGAACCTCCACAACGGGCTGCTCGCGCTTGCCTTCACTGGCGTTGGCGCGTACGTCTTCCACCAGCAACCACGGAACCGATGCGGCTTCGCGTTCCTCGCTACGGGGCTCGTCGAGGCCGTGATGTTCCTCGGACGTCAGATCGGCCACGATCCATCGCCCGGCACGAACCCGTGGTGGGGATGGCTGGGCGTGTGGCCGCTGGTCATCGGGCTGTTCGGGGTGACCGCCTGTGTGATCCTCTTCCCCGACGGTCGTGTGCCCTCGCCGGCATGGCGATGGGTGATCGGTGGCGGTGCGGTGATCACGACTGCGATCGCAGTCACATCGGCGATCTGGGACGTCGGATACGACTTGGCCGGCGTGGGATCACCCGCTCCGTTCGTGCTCCCCGGAAACGGCGCTGCGCAGACGATCTGGCCGCCGTTGGCCAAGACGACCTTCGCCGGGTTCCAGGTGCTCTGGCTCCTCGTGGTGGTCGTGCGTTGGCGAATCTCTGGCCCCACCGTCAGGCGCCAACTCGCCTTCGTCGGTACCGCGGTGGCCGCCTCCGTCGCGGCCCTCGCGATCGGGCTCATCGGCTGGGGTTCACCGACACCGAGCCTCCTGATCGCATGCCTTGTTCCGATGGCCGCAGGGTGGGCCATCGTGCACGGCCAGCGCCTGGCAACCCACTCCGCGCTGACCTGGCTCGGGCGGCGCTCCCGCGACGCCGACGCACTGCCCGCCGAACTCGCCGCCGCCATCGGCGAATCCCTCTCGGCCCGCCATGTCGTCATCTGGGCACTGCGGGACGGGCGACTGCATGCCGTCGGGGTATGGCCACTGCACGGCGACGAGATCGCACCGACCACCGAAGCGGAGATCCGCGAGGGCTCCTCGGCGATCTGCGTTCCGATTGTCAGCCACGGCGCCACGAGCGGGATGGTCACGCTGGAGCGCCAGGAGCAGACATCTCGCTACGAGGAACAGCTCCTCGAGGGCTACGCCGCACAAGCTGCGCTGGTCATCGAGCACGTCGACCTGGTCACCACCCTCTCAGGACAACCGGTTTCTGGAGGGCTCGACCACCTCACCCCTCGTGAACGAGAGGTGCTGGGCCTCATGGCAAAGGGTTACACCAACGCGGCGATCTGCGACGAACTCCACCTCAGCGTCAAGACCGTCGAACCGGCGATCACGTCGATCTTCAACAAGTTGGGGTTGCCGCCGGATGCCGACAGCAACCGCCGGGTCCTCGCCGTCCTGGCCTTTGTCCAGAGCGGCTGGGGCCTCGTCATCCATCCCACAACCCACCGAGGAGGGCGGTGATCATCTGTCCGGAAACGGTCTTGTGGAGCTAAAGGGAATCGAACCCTTGACCTCGTCATTGCGAACGACGCGCTCTACCAACTGAGCTATAGCCCCTTGGGCTTCGGGGAGTGTATCGGCCGACGTCGTCCGTCGACAGCGAACGAAATCGCGGTCAGCGACGTTCGAGCCAGCCGTCGTCCCAGCCCGCCGCTTCACGTTGACGGAGCTGTGCGAGGAGGTACACGTATCCGCACAGCGCAAGGAAGGCCAGGGCGAACACGTACAGCAGCACGGTCGACGACGTCGTGGCGGCGAGGAACAGCGTGCAGGCCGTGGTGACGACGAGGAGGAACAGCACGTTGCTGCGGCGCCGGCGCACGTCGGCGCGGGGATCGGCAGCGCGAGCCGGTGCTTGCGGACGATCCATGTGCGTCTGACGGTGCCCGTGATCGTGACCGCCGTGGGTGCGGAACACTGGCTGCCCGCCCGGCG
>JBGTCW010000449.1:0-3769 GCA_041748635.1 Ilumatobacteraceae bacterium
GGTCAGCGCCGCCACCAAGGCGTTGCAGAGCGTGGCCGTCGGGCTGCTCGATCAGCACATACGCCACTGCGTCGCCGGGGCCGCGCAGGGTGGCGGCGATTCGGATCAGCTCGTGACCGAAGCGACCCGGGCGATCGAACGTCTCCTCAAGTCGTAGCCACGGCGGGCGATCCGACGACGGCCGACACGCCGACATTCCCTCTTGTCATTGATACCCCCTGGGGGTATAGTGCGAGATGGAGGTAGCCATGAATCACGAACACACGCACCAGGGTCCGGCTCGGGCGACGTCACACGACAGCGACGGCGCGCATGCAGCTCAGTCGGCAGAGGACCGGCCCGCTGGCCACGACGCGCACGCTGGCCACGACAAGCATGCTGGTCACGACCCGGAGATGTTCCGGCGACGGTTCTGGTGGAGCTTGGTGCTCACCGTCCCGCTGGTGGCGACGAGCCACATGGTCATGGACTGGTTCGGCTACTCGCTCGACCTGCCCCTGATGGCCTGGTACGGGCCGGTGCTCGGTTCGTTCGTGTTCTGGTGGGCTGGGTGGCCCTTCCTCGCCGGTGGGTTCGCCGAGGTGCGCGGCCGTCAGCCCGGGATGATGTTGCTGATCACCCTGGCGATCACCGTCGCGTACGTCGCGTCGATGGCGACCAGCCTCGACTGGCTCGAGCTCGAGTTCTGGTGGGAGTTGGCGGCGCTCGTCACGATCATGCTGCTCGGACACTGGCAGGAGATGAAGGCGATCGGTCAGGCCCAGAACGCACTCGATGCCTTGGCGGCGCTGCTGCCCGACGAAGCCGAAGTGGTCGACGACGACACCGTTCGATCGGTTGCGATCGCCGATCTGAATCTGGGTGATGTCGTGCTGGTGCGCCCTGGCGCTCGTGTTCCGGCGGACGGAACGATCGTCGACGGAACTGCAGAACTCGACGAGTCCATGATCACCGGAGAGTCACGGCCGGTGAGTAGAGCGTCCGGCGACCGGGTCGTGGCGGGCACGGTCTCGACGGACAGTTCGATTCGGGTCCGGGTCGATGCCATCGGCGACGACACGACCTTGGCCGGCATTCGCCGGCTCGTGGCCGACGCTCAGGCCAGCCAGAGCCGGGCTCAGGTGCTCGCCGACCGATTCGCTGCGCTGTTGTTCTACGTGGCAGTCGGCGCCGCGTTCGTGACCTTCTTCACGTGGTGGGCACTCGGCGACCTCGACGATGCCATCGTGCGCACGGTCACCGTGCTCGTCATCGCCTGCCCGCACGCACTCGGCCTGGCCATCCCGCTCGTGATCGCCATCTCGACCGCGGTGTCGGCCCGAGCGGGCATCCTCGTCAAGGACCGCCTCGCGCTGGAACGGATGCGCTCCATTCAGACGGTGCTGTTCGACAAGACCGGCACGCTCACCAAGGGTGCTCATGCCGTCACCGGCGTTGCCGGGACCACCGAGTTCGACGCCGACCGTGTCGTGCAGATCGCCGCTGCGGTCGAGGCCGACAGCGAGCACCCGCTCGCCCGAGCCATCGTGACCGCCGCAGGTGACCGCACCGTGCCACGAGCGACCGGCTTTCGTGCGATCACCGGCCGCGGCGTTTCCGCCGAGGTCGAGGGTCGGGCCTATGCCGTTGGCGGACCCGCCCTGCTCCGCGAGCGCAACCTCTCGATCCCGGCGTCGCTCGACGGCGATGTGAGTGAGTGGCAACGACGCGGTGCTGCGGTGCTGTACCTCATGACCGAGAACGAGGTCGTCGGCGGCCTGGCACTCGAGGACGAGATTCGCCCCGAAGCACGAGCGGCAGTCGCCGAGCTGCGCGACATGGGAGTCGACGTCGCGATGATCACGGGTGACGCGCAACAGGTTGCGGACGCCGTCGGCCGCGACCTCGGCATCACCGAGGTGTTTGCCGAGGTTCTGCCCGAAGACAAGGATCAAGCAGTCGTTGCGCTCCAGCGGCGCGGAACGACGGTGGCGATGGTCGGCGACGGTGTCAACGACGCCCCCGCGCTGGCTCGCGCCGACGTCGGTCTGGCGATCGGCGCCGGCACCGATGTCGCCATCGAGTCAGCGGGTGTGGTGCTGGCCTCCAGCGACCCGTCCGGCGTCGCCGCCGTCATCCGCCTGTCCCGGGCGAGTTATCGGAAGATGGTCCAGAATCTCGCTTGGGCCGCCGGCTACAACATCGTCGCCATCCCCCTCGCAGCCGGCGCGTTCGCCTGGGCGGGCATCACCCTGTCACCCGCCGTCGGTGCCGTCCTGATGAGCTTGTCCACGATCGTCGTCGCACTCAACGCACAGCTGCTCCGCAGGGTCGATCTCACCCCGCCCGAACGAGGTTGATGGGCACCGCAGACGAATGCCCAGGGGTTGTCGGACGGTCGGGAACCGCTGGCATGGTCGGGACGTCCAATGGACATGAAACTCACATCTCGTCATCTCACCGTCGCCTTCGTGGCGCTGCTCATGCTGGCCGCATGCGGTGATCCGGAGACGTCGACCCCGGCAGACACCTCCGGTACGATCGATCCTCCGGCGACCGACCCGGTCACCACCACTCCCGGTCAGGGGACGTCCGAGATGCCCGGCGACGCCACCACGGTCCCGCCCGGCGCACCCGACATCGCAGCTGCGATCCGCCGAGCGGCGTCACTGCTCGGCAGCTACGAGACCGACCTTGCCGACGACGTTCGCATCGCCCGCCGTGGGGACGAGGAGTTCGCCCTGACGATGGACCTCGTCCCGGGACGGCTGAACGTCGAACTCGACGAAGACGGCGGCGGCCAGTACGTCGTGACAGCGGTCTCGGTCGAGACCGAGGAGGAATCTGAGATCGTGACGGCCGAGTCGCTGCTCGAGGACGCTTCGTCGTACCTGGGTCTCCCTGAACCTGGCGTTGATCCGGTGTGGCGGGTCGGCCGTCGCGGTGACGAATCGTACGCGCTGACCGAGGACTTCGTGGTCGGGCGGTTCACGGTCGAACTCGACGACGACGGCACCGGAGCCTTCGTGATCACGGCGGTGACGGTGGAACTCCCCGGCGGCGCGGAACGTGTGACTGCTCAGTCCTGAACAGTGCCGACTCGGCCTCGCCGCACGTACTCGCGCTCCTCGGGCGCGACTGGAGCGACTCCACCCCGGCGTCCACGCCATGCGTACTCCCGCGTCCGCCGAGTTCGGGGTTGACATGCGCGGGGAGCACTTGATTCCTTGTACGCATGGAGACGACACTCGACGAAGTCGCTGACGGCATCTATCGGATCTCGACGCTGGTGCCAGATGCCGCGCCGGGTGGGTTCAGCTTCAACCAGTTCCTCATCACCGCCGACGAGCCGCTGCTGTTCCACACGGGACCGCGCGGCATGTTCCCGCTGGTGGCCGAGGCGGTGAGCCGAGTGATGCCGGTGTCGTCGTTGCGTTGGGTCAGCTTCGGACACGTGGAGTCCGACGAGTGCGGAGCCATGAACCTGTGGCTCGAGGCCGCACCGCACTCCGAGGTCGTCTTCAACGCCTTGGGGTGCGACATCTCGCTGAACGACCTGTGCGACCGTCCACCCAGGGTTCTCGACGACGGCGACACGCTCGACATCGGTGGTCGCCGGCTCCGCCTCATCCAGACGCCGCACGTCCCGCACGGCTGGGAAGCGCAGGTCCTGTTCGAAGAAGTGACCGCAACGCTGCTGTGCGGTGACCTGCTCTCGCACACCGGCGACGGGCCCGCCGTGACAGAGGCCGACGTCGTGGAACCGGCCAGAGACGCCGAGGCGATGTTC
>JBGTCW010000450.1:0-2749 GCA_041748635.1 Ilumatobacteraceae bacterium
CGGCATCGACCTCGTTCGACGGCGCAGCGGCGGGGGAGCGGTGCTGTTGGTGCCGGGCGAGGTGACGTGGATCGACGTGATCGTGCCGACGGCAACGGTGGGCTGGTCGAGTGACATTCACGGACCGATGCGCTGGCTCGGCGGCCACCTCGCCGCGGCGGTCGGTAGCGCGATCGGTGCGACCGCCGGCCCGACCCACCAGATCGAGGTCCACGAGGGACCGATGCTCGTCACGTCGTGGTCGCCGTTGATCTGCTTCGACGGGCTCGGCGTCGGCGAGGTCGTCCTCGACGGACGGAAGTTGGTGGGGATGAGCCAGCGCCGCACGCGCCACGCCGCCCGGCTCCAGTGCTGCTGGTACTCGGCTCATGACCCAGCGCAACTGGTCGCGCTGCTCGACCAGAACCGTCGTCCCCCGATCGCCGAGTTGGCGCCCGTCGCCGCCGTGCCTGCCGAGACCGCAGCGCACATCGTCGACGCTCTCACCGACCGCCTGAAATCCAACGAGCGATGAGCGAAAGGGGCCGTATCCGCAGGTTTCGCTCATCGTGGGGGGCCAGGTGGGGCCGTTTGGGGAACTAATGGGGAGAAATGGTTGACAATGGGGACGAATGGGGGAACAATGGGGAGCGCTGGGGAGGACTCCCGCGTTTCCAGCACGGCAGGTTCGCCGCGGGGGTGGAAAGCATGAGGAACGCGGCGCGTGTTTGTTGGGGTCCACGAGCGACAGCTCGACGAACGGGGGCGACTTGCGCTTCCCTCGTCGTATCGCGGTGAACTGGGCGAGCACTGCTACCTCTTCTTCGGTGACGACGGCTGTGTCAGCGTGCGCAGCGTCGAGACGTTCGAGGCAGAAGCCGCCGACATGGTGGCCAAGGCCAAGCGCGGCGAGGTGTCACGCAACCGGTTGCGGGCGTTCTCGTCGTCGGCGAGCGAGGCCACGATCGACAAGCAGGGTCGCGTCACCCTCGATGCCCGCCTCCGCGATCACGCCGGACTGGCCCCGCAGGGCGCCGTCGTGGTGCTCGGCAACATCGATCAGATCGAGATCTGGGATCCGCAGTCGTACCGGCAGAGCGAGATGGCCGGCCAGCACGAGATCGCCGGCGGTGCTCGATGAGCAACAGCGAGCAAGCGCACCGGCCGGAGTTCGAGCACGCCCCGGTGATGGTGGAAGAGATCACGGACATCTTCAGGGCGGTGCCGCCGGGCACGATCGTCGACGCGACGCTGGGAGGCGGCGGCCATACCGCGGCGATCCTCGACGCTCGAGACGACCTGGACGTGATCGGGATCGACCAGGATCCCGATGCACTCGGCGCAGCAGGCGTCCGGCTCGCTCGTTACGGCGATCGTGTGCGCACCAGTCGGCGGCGCTTCGACCAGTTCGACGACGCGCTCGACGACCACGACGTCGAGCGCATCAGTGGCGCGCTGTTCGATCTCGGCGTGTCGTCACCGCAGCTCGACCGGGGTGAACGCGGGTTCTCGTACCGGCACGACGGTCCGCTCGACATGCGCATGGACGCCGACCAGGCGTGGTCAGCCGACGACGTCGTCAACGGCTACTCGGAGTTCGAACTCGCCCGCATCGTCAAGCTCCACGGTGACGAACGCTTCGCCAAGCGCATCGCCCGGGCGATCTGCGCGGCCCGTCCGATCCAGACCACCACCGAACTCGCCGCCATCGTGACCGCAGCGATCCCGGCTGCCGCCCGACGCACGGGGGGACACCCTGCGAAGCGCACCTTCCAGGCGATCCGCATCGAGGTCAACGACGAACTCGGTGTGCTCCCCGAGGCCATCGACCAGGCGGTGCAGGCGACCCGTCCGGGTGGGCGGATCGCAGTGCTCTCGTACCACTCCGGTGAGGACCGCATCGTCAAGGAGCGATTCGCGAATGCGGCCGGGGCTTGCGCCTGCCCGGACGACCTGCCGTGCGTGTGTGGGGCCATTCAGACGGTGCGGCTCGTCCGCGGTGTGCCGAAGCGGCCGAGCGAGCACGAGCGTCAGGACAATCGCCGGGCGGCCTCGGCTCGGTTGCGAGTGGTCGAACGTGTCGTCGCCACACGAAAGAGCGACGGCAAAGAGATGGAAGCACCATGATCGCACTGCCATTGCTGCGTGACACCTCGCCTCGACGCACGGCTGCTGCCCGACGTCCCACGTTGGAGGTCGTCCCTCGCCGGCGCCGCTGGCCGGCGCTCCTCGCCGGCGCCGTGTGGTCGCTCGTCTTCGTCGGCCTGTTGGGCGCGGCGGTGTTCCACACTCAGCTCGCCGAGCGCCAGCTCCGACTCGACCGACTCGACCGCCAGGTCGCCGCCGAGCGCGAGCGCTTCGACGAACTCCGGTATGAACGCGCCGAGCTGCGCTCACCCGTTCGCCTCGCTGCTGCGGCATCCGATCTCGGGATGCGACGCGGACGCGCCAGCACGTTCGTCGCCGTCGAGCCCGCTGCGGTCGCCCGGCAACTGGCAGCAGCCGGGCCAATCGGTGACGACGCGGTGCGGATCGTGATCCACACCGACCCGCTCGATCAGTTCCGCGCCGTCAAGAGCGTCACCCAGGCGGATTCGTGAAGCCGCTGACGCGCACGCATGGCCAGCCCAGCCGCGGATCGCGGGGCCACGGCTCGCGCACCCAGCCGCAGGGTCGTCGCACTGTGCCAGCGCGACGCACACCACCGCCTCGTCGCACCGCGCCAGCGGCCCGCACACAATCAGCGCGTCGAACGAGTCCGACACATCGC
>JBGTCW010000451.1:0-8748 GCA_041748635.1 Ilumatobacteraceae bacterium
CCAGGACGCCGCGTCAGTTTCGCGTATGCCTCGGCGGCGAATGTCGCCGACTGTTCGTGGCGGGTGTCGACCACGCGCATGCCCTGATCGCGAGCTGCGTCGTAGAGCGGCCAGATGTGGCCGCCGTTGAGCGTGAACATCACGTCCGTGCCGTATGCGGCGACCGCCGCCATCGCCTGTTGACCGGCGTGACCGGAAATTTCTGCCATGTCACAAGACCGTAACGCGCGCCTACAGTACGGGATCGATGCAGCTGGCCGACGCAGCTCCGGCACCGGTTCGCGAGCACCGGATGCACTGGTGGAAGGAGGCCCTGATCGTCGCGGTCTTCTACGGCATCTATTCGTGGACGCGCAACCTGTTCGGTTCGAACGCGATCGCGGCCGACGGCGTGCCCGATCAGGCGTTCACGAACGCCGAGCGCATCATCCGTTGGGAACTGGATCTGAACATGTTCCACGAACAGACGATTCAGGCGTGGTTCCTGCCGTACCGATGGTTCATTCAGTTCTGGAACACCTACTACGGCACCGCCCACTTCATCGTCACCCTCGCGGTCTTCGTGCTGCTCTTCGTCAAACGGGCCGACGTGTTCCCGCAGTGGCGCAACTCGCTGGCGGCGATGACCGCGCTTGCGATCATCGGCTTCGCCTGGTTCCCGCTGATGCCTCCGCGCCTGCTCGACGAGCCGTGTCCGATCCCCGCCGCAATCGCCGAAGCCACCGATACCCGCGTGAGCTACGGCGGAGGGTGCATCGACAGCGACCTGCGCCCCGACGGAGGGGGGGGGTTCGTCGACACCCTCGTCGAGTTCGGCGGTCCGTGGTCGTTCGACTCCGGCGCAATGGCGTCGATCTCGAACCAGTACGCCGCCATGCCGAGTCTGCACATCGGGTGGTCGACGTGGTGCGCGATCGCGGTGTGGCCGCTCCTGCGCCGCCGATGGCTCAAGGCGCTGGTGCTGCTCTACCCGGCGGCCACGCTGTTCTGCATCATCGTCACCGGCAACCACTTCTGGCTCGACGGCATCGGCGGTCTGATCGCCTTCGGCGCCGGATCGGTGATCGGGTGGGGTCTGCACCGCTGGAACCAGGATCGGCTCGATCGCCGCCACACCTACCTCCTGGCCCGAGCGGACCAATTGCCCGACGACGTGCCGTTCGATCCCCTGCTCGATGCGGCCGACACGGACCGAGCGAGCGACACGGCCACCTGATCAAGTCGCTGCCCTGTCACGCATCGGGCGCCCAATGCCCGTATCCTTGACCGGACAATGAGTCAGATGCGTTTGAACCCACTCAACGGTCGGTGGGTCACGATCGTCGCCGAGCGGGCCCAACGGCCGAGTGATTTCGCGCCACGCCAGAACAGCGTTGCCGACGACCCGACCCGACCGTGTCCCTTTTGTCCCGGCCACGAGGAGTCCACTCCGCCGGCGATGGAGACCGTCGAAGAGGACGGAACCTGGTCGATGCGGGTCATCCCCAATCGGTATCCAGCCTTCGCCGGCGAAGAGGCGTTCGCCGTTCACCATCTCGGGCCCGTCTTCGTCATGGCCGAGGCGAGCGGCATCCACGAGGTGCTGGTGTACACCCCCGATCATCACTCCGGCCTCCATCTCCTCGACGACGCCCATGCCGCGCAACTGATGCGGGTGCTGCGCGACCGGTTCGCCGAGCACGCAGCCACACCCCAGGTCCGCTACACCCAGGCGATCGTCAATCACGGACGCGAGGCCGGCGCCTCGGTGGCGCACCCGCACGGTCAGATCCTGGGGCTGCCGTTCGTGCCCGGTGAGATCCTCGACGAGGAACGAGCCTTCGCCCGGTTCGCCGGAGGCTGTCTGTTGTGCACCACGGTCGAGGCCGAGCTGGCGGCCGACGAGCGCGTCGTCTTCGCCAACGACGACGTCGCCGTGATCACGCCGTACTGGAGCGGTGCGCCATACGAGCTGCTCATCGTGCCGCGGCACCACGAACCGCACCTCCAGGACGCTCCGACCGACAGCCTCGAGTCAGTCGGCCGGGCCCTCCGCGACTCCCTCGGCCATCTCAACGCCGCACTGGGTGACGTCGCGTACAACCTGGGCTTCCACACCGCCCCGCACCAGCACACCGGCCAGTACCACTGGCACGCCCACGTCTGGCCGAACCTGGTCACCCAGGCCGGCTTCGAACGTGGAACCGGCGTGCTGATCAACATCGTCGCTCCCGAACACGCCTGCGATTCGCTGCGCTCCGTCGCTGCATCCGCCTGACCCCCTCCCTCTCCGATGACCCAACCGCGTCCCGACGAAGCCCGCTCCTGGCTGCCAGCACTCGCCGCAGGGCTCGTCCTGGCGCTCGTGGTCGGCGTGGGCGCATTCGCCGGCGGCGGTGAGAGCGACCCGACGTCCGACGTCACGCCGACATCGGATCCAACGGCGGCCGAGCCCACGCTCGTCGCGCCCGTGACGAGCGTCGACACACCGACCGAGCCGATCGTCGAGCCGCTCGCCGGCCCACTTGCGTTCGGGGGGGCAGGCGACGACGTGGTCAGGGTGCAGGAGCGCCTGACCGAACTCGGCTTCCAGCCAGGACCAACTGACGGCCAGTTCGGCAGCGGCACCCAGCAGGCGGTGTGGGCGTACAAGAAGCTCATCGGCAACGTCGCGTGGGAGGACTTCGCGGCCCGTGACGACCAGACCGTGGTGACCGACGACGTCTGGCAGCAGATGTCGGATCCGTCGGTCAGGTTCCTGCCCCGCCGACCCGGCTCGGGCACGCACGTCGAGGTCTACCTGCCCTTACAGGTGCTCGCCGTCTTCCAGGACGACGAGCCGATCTTCATCGCGCACATCTCCTCCGGTGAACTCCGCGAAGACGGCGAGCCCGCCACCTTCTGCGAGACGGCCACCTACGACACCGACGAGTACGGCAACCCCTACCCCGAACTCGTGACCAAGCAGGTCTGCGCCGAGGCGAAGTCGCCGGGAGGCGTCTTCCGGTTCGACCGTTCCGTCGACGGCAACCGGGTCAGCCCACTCGGCGGCATGAAGAACCCGTGGTACTTCAACTACGGCATCGCCATCCACGGCGCCCAGAACGTCCCGACGACGCCGGTGTCGCACGGGTGCATCCGGATCTCCAACTCGCTCGCCGACGTCTTCCCCGAGCTGGTCTCCATCGGCAACCGCGTGTACGTGTGGGGCCACGACGGCAAGGAGCCCGAGCAGTACAGCGAGCGCGAGTCACTGCCCTCGTTCAACCGCCCCGATCCCGACGCCACCACCACGACGACATCGACGACGACCACCACGACCACGACGATCGCACCCCCCGAGACGACGGCACCACCGTCGACGACGACGCAGCCAGCCACCACCACGATCCCTGCGACGACGACCACGACCACCACGACGCCCGCCGCGCCGCTCTCACCCTGACACCGCCTCGGCCGGACACTGTCACCTCGGCACTAGGGTGCGCGTCCGTGCGCGTGCTGATGCTGTCGTGGGACTTTCCGCCGCGTGCGACCGGCGGGATCGCAGCCCAGGTCGCGGGACTCGGAGCTGCACTGGCACGCGCCGGCCACGACATCGTGATCGTGACGGTCGCCGACCGGCCCGCGGAGATCGACGCCACGCCACCCGACGGAGTCCGCGTCCTGCGCACCCTCGTGGACCTTCCCTGGTTGCCGCCGTCGGAGGCGGTCACGCGCATTGCGTCAGCCAACCACGCCATCACGAAGCTCGCCAGCCGCCTCGTCGGCGACCTCGAGGGCTGGCAACCCGACATCGTCCACGGACACGACTGGCAACTCGGCTGGGCGGCCGATTCTCTCGCTGCGCGCTACGACGTCCCGTTCGTGCTCACCATGCACGGCACCGAGCGCGTGCGCCACGGAGGCCAGCTCCCGCTCGGTCACCCCACCGACATCAACTCGATCGAGTGGTGGTTGGCGTTCCAGGCCGATCGCATGATCTCGCCGACCCGGTTCATCGTCGAGCAGTTGATCACCGGTTTCGAGCTGGCCGAGGACCACGTCATCCACATCCCGAACGGCATCGATCCGGACCTGTGGCGACCGGCGGACGGCCCGAGCGTGCCGACCGGGCCACGACCTTCGCTGGTCGTCTCGTGGGGCAGGGTGCAGTACGAGAAGGGGTTCCAGGTGCTCGCGCGCTCGATGCACGCACTGCGTGGTCGGCTCCCCGAGGTGACCAGCGTGATCGCTGGCCGGGGCAGCTACCTGCCCGAACTGCAGACCCAGGTCGACGTCGAAGGCGTGAGCGACATCGTCGAGCTGCCGGGCTACCTGAACGACACCGACCTGCGCCATCTGGTGCACCGGGCCGGGTGCGTCGTGATCCCGTCGCTGTACGAACCGTTCGGGATCGTGGCGCTCGAAGCGCTCGCTGCAGGCGCACCACTGATCGTCGCTCGGACCGGCGGACTCGCCGAGCTGGTTGCCGGTACCGACGCCGGCGTCACGTTCGAGCCCGGCAATCCCGACGATCTCGCCGACGCGATCGAGCAGGTGCTGACCAACCACGATCTCGCCACCATCCTGGTCGCCAACGCCCGCGACCTCATCGAACAGAAGTACGCGTGGGCGGCGATCGCCCGCACGACCGCCGAGGTCTACGCCGACGTGCTGACCACAGGCCGACGCCTCACGACCTGACGGTATCGTCACCTCCCGATGCACCCCGTTCACCAGTTCACCGTCGTCAGCAACGTCCCCGAATCGCTGCGTGCGATCGAGACGGTGGCCGCCAATCTCCACTGGGCGTGGGACCGCCAGCTCGCCGCGCTGTTCGATCGCCTCGACGGATCCCACGACGGTCGATCGTGGCGCGAGACGGGACAGCATCCGGTCGATCTCGTTCGGCGGACGTCGCCGGCGTGCTGGGCGTCGCTGGCCGACGACGAGCAGTTCGTCGAGCAACTCGATCGGGCGCGTCAGCGCCTCGACGACGCGTTGGCTGCCGACAGCTGGTTCTCCCGACGTCGAGCCGACGGCGACACCGCCTTGGAGTCGGTCGCCTACTTCTCGCCAGAGTTCGGGATCACCGAGGCGCTCCCGCAGTACTCCGGCGGTCTCGGTGTGCTCGCCGGTGACCACTTGAAGGCGTCGTCCGACCTCGGCATCCCGCTCGTGGGTGTCGGCCTGCTGTACGCCGAGGGCTACTTCCACCAATTCCTCGATGCCGACGGCTGGCAGCGCGAACGCAACGAGCGCATCGATCCCGATTCGCTGGGGCTGCACCCGACCGGTGTCGAGGTCGTCGTCGATCTCGCCGACGTCGCCGTGACCGTACGCGTCTGGCGAGCCGACGTCGGACGTGTTCAGCTCTACCTGCTCGACACGAACGTGCCGTCGAACCCTCCCGAGGCAATCGCGGTCACCGACCGGCTGTACGGCGGCGACGAACAGCACCGGCTTCGCCAGGAGATCATCCTCGGAATCGGTGGCGTGCGCGCGCTGCGGGCGCTCGACATCCATCCGCAGGTGTTCCACACCAACGAGGGCCACGCCGGCTTCCTCGGTCTCGAGCGGATTCGCGAGTGGGTCGAGCAGGGGTTGAGCTTCGACGAGGCAATCGAGGCGGTCCGCGCGGGCAGCCTGTTCACGACCCACACACCGGTCCCTGCCGGCATCGACCGGTTCCCGCGGGCGTTGTTCGAGACGTACTTCACGGGATTCGCCGAGCGGTGCGGAGTCACGATCGACGAACTCATCGCCATCGGCCAGATCGAACGCGAACCCGACAAGTTCAACATGGCGATCATGGGTCTTCGCCTCGCCGCTCACTCCAACGGAGTGGCGCGGCTGCACGGCGAGGTCTCACGTGAGATGTTCGGTGACCTCTGGGCGGCGCTCCCGACGCGAGAGGTGCCGATCGGCCACGTCACCAACGGCGTGCATGCTCGGTCGTGGGTGAGCGGGCGCGTCGACGAGTTGCTCTCGCAGCAGATCGGCGACGAGTGGCACCTGGCCGACGAGGACGATTGGGCGCGGGTGCGACACCTCGATCACGGCGCGATCTGGGACGTCCGCAACGCGGGCCGGCGCGAACTGGTCGATCTCGTTCGCGACCGCCTCGGAGGGTCACGCCTCGACCCCGAGGTCCTCACGATCGGGTTCGCCCGACGCTTCGCCACGTACAAGCGCTCGACCCTGCTGCTCGAGCAGCTCGAACGTCTTCGGTCACTGCTGCTCGACGCCGACCGACCCGTGCAGTTCGTGTTCGCCGGCAAGGCCCACCCGGCCGACGAGCCGGGCAAGACGATGATCCGCGAAATCGACCGGCTCACCCGCGACGCCGACGTCGGGCACCGCTTCGTCTTCATTGCCGACTACGACATCGGGATCGCACGCACGATGTACCACGGCTGCGACGTCTGGCTGAACACGCCACGCCGGCCGATGGAGGCGTGCGGGACGTCGGGCATGAAGGCAGCGCTCAACGGCGGGATCAACTGCTCGATCCGTGACGGTTGGTGGGACGAGATGTCCGACGGCTCCAACGGCTTCGACATCGCATCCTTCGACGACGATGGAGACCTCGACCGGCGGGATCGACGCGAGGCTGACTCAGCCTTCGAGGTGATCGAGAACGAGATCGTGCCGCTGTTCTACGCACGCCACGACGACGGAGTCCCCCACGGCTGGATCGACAAGATGACCACCAACTGGGCGACGCTCGGGTGGAAGGTGATCGCCGGCCGGATGGTGCGCGACTACGTGACCCAGTACTACGAGCTGGCAGCGGTCGGCTCCGACGTGATGACCGCAGATGCCGGTCGGGCGGCCCGCGATCTCGCCGCGTGGACGCACCGCGTCGAGTCCGCCTGGCCCGAGGTCCGCGTTCGTCTCGTCGAGGAATCCTCCGCCGCCGATGCTCCCATCGCGGCCGGCGACACACGCGCCGCCGTGGTCGAGCTCGATCCTGGTTCGCTCGGCACGGACGACATCGTCGTACAACTGCTTCACGGTCCGCTGAGCCACGACGGGTCGTTCGACGACGCGTCGCTGCAGGTACTCGCCATGACCGCGGGCGATGATGGACGGTTCCGAGCCGGGTTCGCGCCCGACCGTGCGGGACGCTGGGGGGTCGCAGCGCGGGCGCTGCCCTTGCATCCGAACCTGCACAGCCCGCTCGGTCTCGTGACACTCGGCTGATCCTCGACGATCGATAGCCTGCCGATCGATGACGACGTCACCTCTCGACGTGGCGCCGCCCACACCGCGCGACCCACCGTCGCCACGCACGCTGTTCTTCGCGTTCGGCGGGCTGATGGCCAGTCTCGCGGCGGGCTACGGCGTGCTGTTCACGATCGTCGACGACTATCGCGACGACTACGGCATCAGCGCGACGGCGATCGGTGTCGTCATCGGGATCGGCTTCGTCGCCGGCTTCCTGTCGCAGGTGTTCATCGCGCCGTTCGCTGACCGCGGTCACGCCCGGCGCGTCGTGCTGTTCGGTGTCGCCATCAACGTCGTCGGGTTGCTGCTGATGGGCTTGAGCACCACGCTCACCCCGATCCTGATCGGCCGGTTCATCTCGGGCATCGGGATCGGCGCCGCAGTGCCCGCAGCGCGACGCATCGTCATCCTCGCCGACCCGAACCATCTCGGCCAGAACCTCGGACGACTGCTCGCCGCCGACGTGTTCGGGTTCGCCCTCGGCCCGGCGATCTCTGCACTGCTCGTCGGCCCGTTCGGGATCCCGGCGCCGTTCATCGTCGTCGCCCTCGCGACGGTGGTGCTGCTCCCGTTCGTGGCGCGGGTTCAGGTTGCCGAGAGCACGGTGCCGCCGAAACGACGACTCGCCGTCGACCTCCTGACCATCCGCCCGTTCGCCGGAGCGGTCGTGTTCGGTGCCGCACTGTTCGTGATGATCGGATCGTTCGACGCGCTGTGGGCCGTGGTGCACAAGGACCTCGGCACGAACGAGTGGATCGCCAACCTCGGGATCACCCTGTTCGCATTGCCGCTTGTCCTGCTCGGGCCGACGGGCGGCAGATTGGCGCAGGTGCACGGACCGATCCGCGTCGCCGTGATCGGTCTGTCGCTCGGTGCAGGCTTCATGTCGCTGTACGGGTTGGTGCCGACCGGAACCTGGATCTTCACCGTGGCGATGGTGCACGCCATCGCCGATGGAATCACGGTCTCAAGCAGTGGCGTGGCGATCGGGATGATCGTGCCCGAAGAACGCCAAGCCGGCGCGCAAGGCGTGCTCGGCGCGGCGCAGGCGCTGGCGGCCGGGATCATGGCCATGGTGACTGCTGCGCTCTACGACAACTTCGGGCGCACCACGTCCTACCTCGTCTGCGGGGCCATCATGCTGGTGCTCGTCGCGGTGGGCGCCTGGCTCGCCCGCTCGGCATGGTCGCTGCGGCGTCCGCTGCACGTCGACGGCGCCATCGACCTCGCCCTCTGAGCTGCGTCCCCCTGAGCTACGCCGAGAGACGATCGGCAAGACTCACACCATGACCGAACTGCTGCATCTCGAGCGGCGCCCCGACGGCGTCGCGCTCCTCACGCTCACCAACGGCAAGGTGAATGCGCTGTCGATCGAACTGCTCGCGGAGATCCGGGCGGCCGCTGGCGATCTCACCGAGGATCCGGCCGGTGCTGTCGTGATCACCGGCGGCGATCGCCTGTTCGCGGCCGGCGCCGACATCTCACAGTTCGGCGGGCCCGACGAGGCCGCCACGATCGGCGCGGCCTTCCACGACGCGCTCGATGCGGTCGCGGCGA
>JBGTCW010000452.1:0-1521 GCA_041748635.1 Ilumatobacteraceae bacterium
GATGACGTCGTTCCGCGAAACGAACCCAATCCCGACATGTGAGACGTTCCCAGATCCGGCTTTTCCGTTCCCGACCACCTCGAGACAGGGCTATCTACCAGGACGAACCGGGTTTTCTACCAGCCCCATCTGGGCGCGCAGTGAGCGCGGTGGGCGATGTTATCGGGACAGCGGGTCGCGACCATTCCAGGATCCGCTCGAACCGGAGGGCTCGAAGCGGGCGAACATCTCCTCGGCGTACCACCCTTCGGCGCGAGTGCGCCGGATGACCTCGCGATGGTCCGGCATGGCGTAGGCGAAGTTCCGTGCAGCTTCTTGCGACTCCCACAGGCTGAACGTGGCGAGGCTGCCGATCGGGGTTTCGCCGATGCCGACCACATCGATCAACCCGGGCGCTCGATGCAGTTCGTCGTCGACGACGGCGCTCGCCGCACCGAACGCCTTCCACGATCGTCGTCGCACGTTCGCCCGGGTGATGATCGCCACGGCTCCGTCTGACGAACCCGCGTCGAGACCGTCGAGCGGATCGAAGCCCTTCCAGGTCCCGTGGCCACCGATCGAGCGCAGTCGCACGTGCCAGCTCTCCTGTGCGTTCCTCCATCGCCTCGCGATCTGGCTGGTGTCGAAGAACGCATCGAGGTGCGCCTCGTCCTGCCAGACCGCGAAGATCGCGCTGCGCGACAGGTCGGCGCCCCGACCGGTGTTGGAACCGTCGCCGGTGCCGAGCAGACGCCAGAACTCGAGCCCGTCGACCCGGGGGAGGCGGAGGCGATCGGCGCCCAGCCTCGCGAGCACCAGCGGCGTCTTCCAGGTCGGTTCGGACACGAGGTGGAACGATGCGATGCGACCCATGCATCGGCCATGCTGTCACCGATGAGCGTCGAGCAGGCAGTCACGGTCGCCATCACGATCGTCGTCGGCTACCTGATCGGCTCGATCCCGATCGCCAACCTCGTCGCTCGGCGTCGCGCCCGCCTGGACCTTCGCGAGGTCGGTGACGGTAACCCCGGATTCTGGAACGCACGCGAGACCCTCGGCAGGACGGCGGCGATCCCCGTGTTCGTCGGAGACAGCGCCAAGGGCGTGGTCGCCGCGCTCGTCGGCGCAACCCTCGCCGACCCAGGTGTCTGGGGACTCGCGTACGTGGGCTGCGGTGCGGCGATGCTGGGCCATGCGTTCCCGGTGTTCGCCCGGTTCCGCGGCGGGCGCAGCATCCTCACGTTCGCCGGCGGTGCAGCCGTCTTCGCGACGGTGCCGCTGCTGATCTCGGTTGGGCTCATCCTGGTGACGTTCGCCGTCCGTCGATCGTTCGCCGTCGCCGCACGTGTCGGTTTCGTCGCATTCCCGTTCGTGCAACTGGTGGTCGAGGGCCCGTATCGAACCGCAGCGACCGGAGTGCTGATGACGTTCATCGGACTGCGATTCGCAATGGCGGCCGTGGCCGATCGCCGCAGAACCACCCGTCAGGTGTAGCTGCGGCCCCGCCAGGTCTGGCGCCCTCGGCGGGCGATGCCGCGGGCG
>JBGTCW010000453.1:0-2004 GCA_041748635.1 Ilumatobacteraceae bacterium
ACCAGGGACAACATGCTCGAGGGCGACAGCGGTGCGTCCGGGTTCGCACGTCGAATCGGTCGCAGCGTCAAGCCCCCGGCGCCCCTGCGGATCAAGGTCCCCGCTCACGTCGGCGCCAACTTCGAGGGCATCGTCGTGCGGGTGGACGACGCCGATGCGTCTGGTGGTGCTGGTCACCTGTGGAAGCTCGTACGCACCTTCGACGACCCGGCGACGTGGACCGAACCCGGCGTGCGTCATCTCGCCGCCAACGGGCTGCGCGGCGAGGAGTATCGCACCGAGCCACTCGCCGATCAGTGGGAGCTCTATGACCTCACGGCAGATCCGATCGAGCAGCACAATCACTGGCATCACAGATCTGCGGTCGACGTGTTCGACCATCTGCGCACGGTGCTGAAGCAGGAACGAGCACGCTCGGTGCCCGAGCGCAATGTGCCGTGGCCGTACGTTCGTCGTCGCCCGACGGCGCCCGCCGCCAAGCAAGTACCGCCGCCGGCGAGGTTGTTGCGCCGGGGCTTGCGGCGCCTCGGCATGCATCCGAACGACCCCGCCGCTCGTGAGTTCGAGCTGCTCGGCAAGCGGGCGCTGATCGTGTGCACCAACCACGCGGTGCTCGACGTCGGCAAGGCCACCGGCGTGTTCGCCAGCGAGATGACCGTGCCGTACTACGCATTCCTCGACGCCGGCATGTTCGTCGACCTGGCGAGCCCGAACGGGGGAGTGATCCCCGTCGATCCGCAGAGTGTCAAGCCGGTGATCCGCAGCGCGGACGACGATCGCTTCCTCGCCGACGAGGAACTCCGAGCGAAGGTCGCGAACTCCCTGGCGATCGCGGAGATCGACATCAGCCAGTACGACATCGTCTTCCTCGCCGGGGGTTGGGGTGCGGCGTTCGACCTCGGAACGTCGGATGCGCTCGGCGAGAAGATCACCGAAGCCAACGCGCTCGACACGGTGATCGGCGGGATCTGTCACGGACCGCTCGGTCTCCTCAAGGCCAAGGCAGCCGATGGTCGCCCGCTCGTCGAGGGCCGCCGCGTGTCGGCGGTGACCGACAAACAGGTCCGCGAACTCAAGATCGAGTCGACGCCGCAGCATCCCGAGACCGAGCTCCGGGCTGCCGGAGCGCTCTTCGAGAGTGCCACGGCCCGGCGCGATCCGCTCGCCAACCATTGGGTCGTCGACGGGAACCTCGTGACCGGCCAGAACCAGAACGCCGGGCCGATGGTCGCCCGGGAGATGATGCAGATTCTCACCGACCGCGAAGGAGCAACGACATGAGTGACGACACGAGCCGTCGGGGTGGCAACCATGCGCCCCGGTACGGCACGATCGACCGGGAGTACGGTATGCGGTTGGCGACGACTGCGATCGAGGACGACGGCCCGGTGTGGATGGTCAACCTGATGAAGTACCGCGACGTCGCGGACTACACCGATGGTCGCGAGTCGACGATCAGCGGCCGGGAGGCCGACGACCGCTACACGCCGGTCGGTCCGCTCGCTGCGATCGGCGCGAACATCGTCTTCGCGGGCGAGGTCGACCAGCAACTGCTCGGCGATGCGCCGATCTGGGATCGGGTCGGCGTGGTCAAGTACCCGACGCGACGTTCGTTCATCGAGATGCAGTCGCGCTCCGACTTCCAGGAGCTGCACGCCCACAAGGACGCAGGGATGGCGCAGACGTTCGTGATCGGCTGCCAGCCGATCGAGTTCCCGTCGGCGCCCGACGGGCTGGCTCTCGTCGACTGGGCCGACGTGCCACACCCGCCGACCGCCGACGACGGTCCCGTGATGGTGATCCACGTGCTCAAGTACCACGACGCCGCCACGGCGTCGATCACGCCGGAGGACATGGCCCGTTACCAGCGCGCCGCCGCCGAGGTGGCCGTCCCGCACGGGGTTCGCATCTCGGGATGGTTCGCGGCCGAGGGGACGATCGTCGGCGACGGTCGCAGCTGGGACCAGGTCCGGTTCAACCTGTTCCCGAGCAAGGCCGCCTTCA
>JBGTCW010000454.1:0-2462 GCA_041748635.1 Ilumatobacteraceae bacterium
TGGCCGGCCGCGCGTCCGCGGGCGTGTTGTGCGAACTCGTGCTCGACGGGGGCGAGATGGCCCGCGGCGTCGACCTGCGCCGCTTCGCTGACGAACACGGGCTGCTGCTCGTGTCGATCGCCGACCTCGTGCGCTATCGCCGGCGCCACGAACGTCTCGTCAAGCACAGCGCAGACGCACGGGTGCCGACCGTGTGGGGCGACTTCCGGTGCCACTCGTTCGAGGGAGTCCTCGACGGTGAGACCCACCTCGCCTTCGTGTGCGGCGACGTCGACGGCGACGAACCCGTGTTGGTGCGGGTGCACAGCGAATGCCTGACGGGCGACATCTTCGCGAGCGTGAAGTGCGACTGCGGCCCGCAGCTGCACGAGTCGATGCGTCTGATCGCCGAGGAGGGTCGCGGGGTCGTGGTGTACCTGCGTGGCCACGAGGGTCGCGGTATCGGGATCAGCCACAAACTTCGTGCCTACGGTCTGCAGGAGGACGGCTTCGACACCGTCGACGCCAACCTCGAGCTGGGCCTGCCGGTGGACAGCCGCGAGTACGGCATCGGTGCCCAGATCCTCGTCGAGTTGGGCGTTCGCAACATGCGGCTGCTCACCAACAACCCGGCGAAGTACGGCGGGCTCGACGGATTCGGTCTGACGATCTCCGAACGCGTCCCGCTGCACCTGGAGGTCCATCCCGAGGCTGAGCAGTACCTGCGCACCAAACGCGATCGGATGGGGCACTTCCTGCCCGAAGATCTCGCGGCGGCCGCGGGGGAGGCGCAATGAGCACCAACCTGCGTGCGGCCGATGCACCCGAGGTGCACATCGACGGCACCGGACGGCACGTCGCGATCGTGTGCTCGCGGTTCAACGATCTCATCGTCGAACGACTCGTCCGTGGTGCCCGCCAGGCCCTCGTCGATCACGGCGTGCCCGACGAAGCAATCGCCACGTTCTGGGTGCCGGGCGCACTGGAGATCCCGCAGATGGCCAAGGCCGTCGCCGACTCCGGCCGCTTCGATGCCGTCGTTGCGCTCGGTGCGGTGGTCCGCGGCGACACGTACCACTTCGAGGTCGTGTCGGATGCGAGCGCCGCTGGCCTGATGCGGCTGTCACTCGACTCGGCCGTCGTGATCACCAACGGGATCCTCACGGTCGACACCGAGGAGCAGGCCGTCGTTCGTGCGGTGGACGGCGACGACAACAAGGGTGCACAGGCGGCGCTGGCGGCGCTCGAGACGCTGCAGGCGATTGATTCGATCGCGTGAACGGTCGACGATCGGGACCGAGTTGCGACCGGCTCGTGACAGACTTGCGACGATGGAGCCCCTCGACGTACTTCGACTGGCCGACGGAGCGCCGGAGCGCACACTCGATCCGGGCGACGCCATCATCACGTTCGGCGAGACCGACCCAGCGTTGTACGTGCTCGTGTCCGGTGCACTCGAGGTGCGAAGGGACGGCGCGACGTTGGCTCGTCTTCACGATCCTGGCGCCATCGTCGGTGAGCTGAGCCTCCTGCTCGGCACGACGGCGTCGGCCGACGTCGTTGCCGTCGAGCCAAGCGTGGTGCGCCGTCTGGACGACGCCGAGCAACTCTTCCGCGAGGTCCCCGAGTTCGGTCGGCATCTCGCGGTGACGCTGGCGCGCCGACTGCACCGCGTCACGACGTTCATGGGCGACCTCCAAGAACAGTTCGCCGACCGGCCGGGCACGCTCGGGCTCGTTCCTACCGTGCTGCAGGGCTTGTTGTCACACAAGCAGGTCGACGTCGATCTCGGTTCCGACCGCGAGACCGACTCGCCCTACTGACGTCGCCCGTCTTGGGTCGCGCAGGCGTCAGCGGTCGCTGGCCGCTCGCAGCGGAATCGTCTCGCTGCCTTCGAAGCTCCACCACATGACCTCGTCGGCGCCCGTGTCGAGGATCAGATGCGCGGGCACCGGCCCGGGCTGGCGACCGGCGTTGCACACGAGCGTGTCGCCGATCCGGTCGTGCCACGAGCCGCCCGGATGGAATGGCGACTCGTGCACGTGGCCGGTCAACACCAGGTCGGGTCGGTACTGCTCGATCAGCCGGTTGAGCACGTCGTCGCCGTAGTGACGTTGGCCCGACCACGACGTCGGTGAGTTGTCAGGCGGCGAGTGGTAGACCCAGATCCAGTACGCACCGTCGGGTCGCCGTGCTGCCAGGTCGGCCTGGGCGGCGAGTTGCGCCTCGAGCTCGGCCTGGGTCACCGGCCCCTCCCACCAGGCGCACACCGAGACGATGTCGTCGCCCACGTGTGCGACGGCGCCATCGGTGACCACACGCGGATCGAGGTCGTCGAGCCACACCGCGGCCTTCTCGCCGTGGTCGCGGCGACTGCTCAGGTCGTGGTTGCCCGAGTTGGCGATGATCGTCGTGGCATCGACCAGCGAGTTGAGGTACGCGCTCAGCATCGCGATCTGCGCGTTCACGTCGGCGTGACCGAG
>JBGTCW010000455.1:0-2956 GCA_041748635.1 Ilumatobacteraceae bacterium
GACCGACCCATCGCGCAGCAGCGCATGGGTGAGGGCGAGGCGACGCTCCGCGCCGCTCGGGCGTTCCTGTTCGAGGCGATGGGTGAGGTCGAAGAGGAGTTGTGGGCGGGACGCGACGCTCCGTCGGCCGAACGCACCCAGATCGCACGACTGGCGTGCACGCACGCGGCGAACGCCTCGATGCAGGTCGTCGACTCGATCCACAATGCTGCGGGCACCTCGGCCATGCGCATGGACAGCCCGTTGGAGCGCAAACTGCGCGACGCCCACGGCTGCGCGACGCACCGCTGGGTGTCGCACCCGCTCTACGGCGAGCTTGGCAAGATCTTCCTCGGGCACGAGGCGCCCGCCGAGTTCGCCGGCACCGGCGGCCCCGCTCCGAGTCCGGGTCGATGACGCCGGTCGCCGATGGCGGACGAGACGCTCGATCACCGCTGACGTCGTCGTGGACACGCTGACCGAGGAGCAGCTCGAATCGCTGGTCGGTCACCGATTCGCGGGCGGCCACTACCGCATCGAGCACTGGGAGAACTGGCTGCTCACCGACTGCACCGGCCGCGAGCCGTTGCCCGACGGACTGGCGCACCCGATCGTGCTGTTCCACGTGCCGATCCTCGGTGTCGGCACGTCGATCGCCGAGCTGTTCGCGTTGGGTGGAGTGTCCGGCCCGGGGTCGGTCGGCCTCGAAGGATACGACTGGGAGTACGTCCGCCCGCTCCACGAGGACGTCGACTATCGGATGGAGGGTGGCATCGTCACCGCCCGACGAGTCGTCGACGACGCCGGGCGCACCGTCGACAAGTTCGCGTTCGAGATCACCTTGTTCGACGAGGACGACCGGATGGCGGCCCGGATCACAAACCGTTGGGTGCTGCGGCGATGAGCGACCTCAGCGATGTGCGCGCCGGCGACGAGATCCCCCCGTGGGAGATGGCGTTCGTCGACCCGGCACGGATGCGCACGATGGCGGCGATCCTGCGCGATCCCTACACCGTCCACTGGGACCGCGATGCCAACGCTGCGCTCGGGCTTCCCGGCCGGGTGATCAACCAGGGTCCGCTCAACCTCGGCTACATCGTGAACATGTTGCTCGCCTGGGCCGGGCCGTCGTGCGTGCGACGCCTGACGGTGTCGTTCGGGCGGCCAGTCCTCGACGGAGAGCGCGTCACCGCGCGGGGTCGCGTCGTCTCGGTCGCCGACGACGATGGCGAACGACGAGCGACGTGTGAGGTGTGGCTCGACCGCGACGGCGAGCAGGTCGTCACGGGCACCGCCGTGATCGCGCTCGGCGGGTCGTAGCGACCGATCACCGCAGGACTACCGTCGTGACGAGACGAATGAGGGGGATCGCTGATGGCGTACGAAACCGATCACGTGGAGATGCCGCCCGTCGAGAACTGGGTGACCGACTGGGACTGGCTCGATGACCAGTGGGGCGAGAACGCCATCGACATCTGGAACTCCGTGCGCGAGCAGTGCCCGGTCGCCACCACCGAACGCTACGGACGTGCCTTCATGCCCGTCACGATGGAGGCCGTCGCCGCGGTCGCCAACGACACCGAACACTTCTCGTCGATCTGGGTCAACGTCGGGCGACCCGACGCTCCCCGTCGTCCTGCGCCACCGATCACCTCCGACCCGCCCGACCACCACGGCCACCGGCGCCTGCTGCTCCCGTCGTTCAGCCCGAAGCACGTCGCACCACTCGAAGACGACCTGCGCCAGTTCTGTCGCACGCTGATCGCCGACCTCGCCGACGCCGATAACGCCGACGCCGCCTCGCAGTTCGCGCAGCACATCCCGGTCCACGGCATCTGCAAACTGACGGGGTTGCCCGAGGAGGACGCCGACCTCTTTCGCGACTGGATCCATCGCAACTTCCAACTCGCTCCGCGCGACAACGCCGTGCGAGTTGCGGTGGCAGGCGAGATGAAGGAGTACGTCAGCGCACTGCTGCGCGAGCGTCTCGACTCGCCACGCGACGACATGTTGACGATGGTGGCGAATGCGGAGATCGACGGTGAGGCGGTCGACTGGGATTTGAAGGTCGGGTACGTCAACCTGCTGATCATCGCTGGCATCGACACCACCTGGAGTGCGATCGGATCGGGCCTCTGGCACTTCGCTCAACACCCGGACCAGGTCGAGCGCCTCGTTGCCGTCGACGATGACGACCTGCTGTGGACCACCGCCACCGAGGAGGTCCTGCGTTTCTACGCGCCGGTCACGATGGCCCGCAAGGTGATCGCCGAGACCGAGATCGCAGGGTGCCCCGTGCATCCCGGCGATCAGATGCTGCTGACGTTTCCGGCCGCCAACCACGACCCGGCCGCCTTCGAACATCCCGAGATTTTCGACATGGATCGTCTGAACAACCGCCACGTCGCGTTCGGTCTCGGCATCCATCGCTGCGTGGGCTCGAACCTTGCTCGCCTCGAGTGCACCGTGGCCTTCCAAGAATGGCTCCGTGCCTTTCCGAACTACACCCTCGACACCAGCAAGCCGACCACGTGGGCGAACGGGCAGGTCCGTGGACCTCGCACCATCCCGGTGCTGCTCGACCAGTGACCGGCGAAGGAGACACGGTGACGCAGCAGGCAACGAGGCGATGCGAGATCACGACATGACCGTGAGCGACGACGACCTCGGCGCCCTCATCACGACGGCGGTCTCAGAAGCTCGGGATCCGTTCACCGACACCACCATCGCCGATGCGCTCATGCGAATTCCGGCAGCCGGACTCTCGGTGTTCCTGCATGCCCGATTCGATCCCGGTGGTGACTTCACGATCCTGACCACCGGTCTCCCAGCGTCACCCGGCGCTGCGTCGGGGCGGATCGTCACCAGCGCCGAGGGCGCCGTCGAGGCCGCCGATCAGGGCCTCCCCGTGATCCTCGTGCGGACCGAGACGACACCCGACGACGTACTGGGCATGCAGTCGGCCCGCGGCATCCTC
>JBGTCW010000456.1:0-11525 GCA_041748635.1 Ilumatobacteraceae bacterium
TCGGATGCGTCGGTGACCTTGAGCCACACGAGACCCTTGGCACCGAGCGACTTGGCACGGTCGGTCAGCTTGTCGAGCTGGTTGCGGCCGTAGTCGGCGGCTGCGCCCGGAACCCGGACACCCTTGATCGAGGCGGCGCCCGCGAACGCCTTGAACTCGGTGGCGGCGAACACGTTGGTGAGCTCGACCAGTTCGAGCCCGAAGCGCAGATCAGGCTTGTCGATGCCGAAGCGGTTCATCGCGTCGTGCCAGGTGATCCGCTCGATCGGCTGCGGGCGCTCACCGGTCGCTGCCTCGGCGGCATCGAGCACCGCCTCACTCACGGCGTCGAGCACGTCGTCCTGGGTGACGAAACTCATCTCCATGTCGAGCTGCATGAACTCGTACTGACGGTCGGCACGCAGGTCCTCGTCACGCAGGCAACGCGCCATCTGGTAGTAGCGGTCGACGCCGCCGACCATCAGCAGCTGCTTGAACAGCTGCGGCGACTGCGGCAGCGCGTAGAACGAGCCAGGCTCCTTGCGCGACGGCACGAGGAATTCGCGGGCACCTTCAGGCGTGGATGGCACGAGCATCGGCGTCTCGACCTCGACGAAACCCTGGCGTTCCATCCCACGACGAACCGCGGCGTTGATCGCTGAACGCACTCGGAGGTTGCGTTGCATCCGCTCGCGACGCAGATCGAGATAGCGGTGCTGCAGGCGGATGTGTTCGTCGACGTCGTCGGCACGAGCATCGATCGGGAACGGGGGAGGATCCGCTTTGCGGAGCACCTCGACCTGACACTCCCCCAGTTCGACCTGGCCGGTCGCTAGGCCGTCGTTCACCGTGCCCTCGGGGCGAGCTCGGACGACGCCGGTGATGCGCAGGACGTACTCGCTGCGCACGTCGACGTCGTCGTTGATCACGCACTGCACGATGCCCGAGTGATCTCTCAGGTCGACGAACGCCAGGTGCTCGCCATGCTCGCGGCGCCGACCCACCCAGCCGCACACGTTCACCGTCTGGCCGATGTGCTCGGCGCGGAGCTCGCCGCACAGGTGAGAGCGCATGCTCGTTGCGCTGGTGGAGGGGGTGATGTCACTCATGATCGATTCGATTCTGGTCGGGGTGAGGAGAGGTGGGCGATGATGTCGTTGCGGGGCACGGCCACCTGCTCGCCGTCGCCGTGCATCGGCTTGATCACGACGGTACCGGCGTTGACCTCGTCGTCGCCGACGATCACGGCGACACGGGCGCCGCTGCGGTTCGCGAGCTTCATCTGTGCCTTCATCGAGCGGTCGTCGAAGCTGCGGTCGACCGCGAGTCCCGCGGCGCGCAGCTCGGCGGTGATCGCCAGTGCGTGGAGGCCACCGGCGACATCGACGACGAACGCGTCGAGCACCGTCGGTACTGCGGCGAACACACCCTCGTCGTCGCAAGCGAGCAGCGTGCGGTCGACGCCGAGTGCGAAACCGACCCCCGGCGTCGCCGGGCCACCGAGCGCCTCGACCAGGCCGTCGTATCTGCCACCGCCGCCGAGCGCGTTCTGCGCCGAGTCGAGCGTGCCGCCCTGGAACTCGAAGATCGTGCGTCGGTAGTAGTCCAGCCCGCGGACCAACTTGGGTTCGACGGTGACGTCGATGTCGACGGCGCGCAGGCCACCGAGCACGGCCTCGAAGTGCGCCGCTGCCGCATCGCTGTGGAACTCGGCAATGGTCGGTGCCGAGGCGATGTGCGGTTGGTCGACGTCGCGTTTGGAGTCGAGCACGCGCAGCGGATTGCGCTCGAGCGTGGCGCGTCCCTGCTCGCTGAGTTCGTCGCGCACCCCCGTGAAGTGAGTCCGGAGCGCGTCGACGTAGCGTGCCCGGTCGTCGGGTTCACCCAAGCTGTTGACGATCAGCGTCACCTGGCGCAGACCGAGGCGGGCGTAGAACTCCCACGCGAGTGCTATGACCTCGACGTCGAGGTTCGCGTCGTCGACGCCGAGCACCTCGACGCCGACCTGATCGAACTGTCGGAAGCGACCACGCTGGGGCCGCTCGTACCGGAAGTTCGATCCGGCATACCAGATCTTCCAGGGCGCCGTCGGCCGATGTTGGGCGAACGACCGACAGACGCTGGCCGTCATCTCCGGACGCAGCGCTATGTGTCGTTCACCCTTGTCGACGAAGTCGTACATCTCCTTGGTGACCACGTCGGTGGCGTCGCCGATCCGGGTGAACACACCCAGATCCTCGAGCAGCGGGGTCACCAGTTGGCCGTACCCGGCGCGTTCGACGACATCGGCGAACACCTCGACGAGGCGCCGCCAGCGTCCGCTCTCGGGCGGCAGGATGTCCCGCATGCCGGGACTGGTCTGGAACGCTGACACGGCCGGTCAGGCTACTGGCGTGACCGCTCCGGGGATGAGGCGATATGCGTCATAGACGGAGTCGACGCCCCTGATCGTGCGGATGACCGCGTCGAGGTAGCCGGGGTTGGCGAACTCGAATTCGAAGCGCATCTTCGCAACACGATCGGTTCCCGTCACGGTCTGGCACGACAGGATGTTCACGTGATGGTCGGCGAGCGCGTTGGTCACGTCACGCAACAGACGTGACCGATCGAGCGCCACCACTTCGACACCGGCGACGAACGTCCGGCCCGGCCCCTCGTCGCCGTCCCACTCGACCTCGATCATGCGCGCCGCCTGCTCGGCGATCAGCGAAGCGGAGTTCGCACAGTCGGAGCGGTGCACGCTGACACCGCGTCCGCGAGTGACGAATCCGATGATCGAGTCACCAGGAACCGGTGTACAGCAATTCGCAAGGCGGACGAGCACGTCGTCGAGCCCCTCGACGTGCACCCCCACGGGCGTCTCACGACCGTCGCGGCGCTCACGGCGAGGTTCCGAGACGGTCGACGGCAGCTGTTCGCCGGCGTCCCCGTGGATCGCCCGCGCCAGACGCTGCGCAACAGACCTCGCAGAGGCATGGTGCTCGCCGATCGCCGCCAACAGGGCGTCGAGATCGGCATAGTTCAGCTCGGCGACCACGGTCTCGAGCTCGGCCGACTTCCACACCTGCTGCACCGGCAAGCGCTCGCGACGCATCTCCGACGTCAGGTCGTCGCGACCGGCCTCCACCATGTCGACGCGCCGCTCGCGGCTGAACCACTGGCGGATCTTGTTGCGCGCCCGCGGCGAGACGACGAACGACAGCCAGTCCTGCGACGGCCCAGCCGTCTCGACCTTCGAGGTGAAGATCTCGACGTTGTCGCCGCTCGCCAGCACGTGATCGAGCGACACCAGGCGGCCGTTGACCTTGGCGCCGATGCAGGCGTGTCCGACCTCGGTGTGAACGGCGTACGCGAAGTCGACGGTCGTCGAGCCGATCGGCAGCGTGATCACGCGCCCCTTCGGCGTGAAGACGAACACCTCGTCCTGCTCGAGGTCGGTCTTCAGGCTCTGCATGAACTGGGCAGGATCGGCCAGCTCCTCCTGCCAGTCGATGATCCGGCTCAGCCAGTCGATGTCAGCGGAATGCTCGGCGCCTTCCTTGTACGCCCAGTGCGCGGCCACGCCCCATTCGGCGCGCTGGTGCATCTCGACGGTGCGGATCTGCACCTCGATCGGCTTGCCCGCCGGGCCGATCACCGTGGTGTGCAGGCTCTGGTAGAGGTTGAACTTGGGCATCGCGATGTAGTCCTTGAACCGCCCGACGACGGGCCGCCACCGCCCGTGGATCGACCCCAGCGCGGCGTAGCAGTCCTTCATCGAGTCGACCACCACACGGATGGCGATCAGGTCGAAGATCTCGTCGAACTCGCGACCCTTCACCACCATCTTTTCGTAGATGCTCCACAGGTGCTTTCCCCGACCGGTGACCTCGGCCTTGATGCCGAGTTGGTCGAGGCGCGAGC
Organism: Ilumatobacteraceae bacterium; assembly: GCA_041748635.1. GTDB lineage: Bacteria > Actinomycetota > Acidimicrobiia > Acidimicrobiales > Ilumatobacteraceae > Sva-07. The sequence goes on from JBGTCW010000456.1 coordinate 3,883, forward strand.
GGACCTCGGCGAGGGTCTTCGCCAGGTACAGATCACGCTCGGGGGTCCGACTCGACACCAGATGGTCGAGCTCGGCGAACCGTTTCGGATGTAACGCCGCGAATGCGAGGTCCTCGAGCTGCTGCTTCATCTCCTGCATGCCGAGGCGGTGCGCCAGCGGGGCATAGATGTCGAGCGTCTCCTGAGCGATCCGCTGCTGCTTCTCCAACGGCATCGCCGCAATGGTGCGCATGTTGTGGAGGCGATCGGCGAGCTTGATGACGAGCACCCGGAGGTCCTTCGCCATGGCCACCAGCATCTTGCGCATGCTGGCCGCCTGCTGCTCCTCGCGCGAGTCGAAGCGGATCCGTTCGAGCTTGGTGACGCCGTCGACGATCGCTGCCACCTCGCTGCCGAAGTCGCGCTCGACGTCGGCGACCGTGATCTCGGTGTCCTCAACGGCGTCGTGCAGCAGCGCAGCGGTGACCGAGATCTCGTCGAGCCCGATGTCGGCGACGATCTGCGCCACGGCGAGGGGGTGGTTGATGTAGCTCTCGCCGCTCGATCGCATCTGCGACTGATGGGCCTCCGCAGCGACCCGGTACGCCCGGCTGATCGTCGACACCGGCGACTTCGGGTGCCGGCGACGGTACGACGCAAGCAGCGGCGTCAGCTCGGAATTCGCGACCTCGACGTGTTGTCGCCTCCACGGGAGCACACGGTCGACGGTCCCCACGCTGATCGCCTCAGAAGTGCAGCAGCGACTCGACGGGCCGCTCGCCGAGCCGGGCTCGGCCGCCCAGGTCGTCGAGTTCGATGATGAAGCCGAGACCGGCGATGACGCCGCCGAGCGTCTCGACGAGCCGTGCAGTGGCCGCCGCCGTGCCACCGGTCGCGAGCACGTCGTCGATGATCAGGATTCGCTCACCCGGGTGAATGGCGTCACGATGGATCTCGAGCTTGTCGGAGCCGTACTCGAGTTCGTACTCCTCGCGCACGACCGCCCACGGAAGCTTGCCCGGCTTGCGGACCGGAACGAACCCTGCCCCGATGCGGTACGCGACGGCCGACGCGAAGATGAACCCTCGGGCCTCGACACCGACCACACGATCGACCGGTGAACCGTCGAACTGCGACACGAGTCCGTCGACCGCCGCCGCGAACGTCGTGGCATCGCCGAGCAGCGGCGTGATGTCGCGGAAGGTGACGCCGACGGTCGGATAGTCCTGGATCTCACGCACAAGGTCGCGCAGGTCGCCTGCCATGGGTCGAGGCTACCGCCGCGTCTCGCGCTCGACGATGACCGACCGACTCGCGGCGCGTCAGCGACGCTTCTTCTTGCGGGGCCGAGGCGGGTGGCTCAGCAGTCGATCGGTGGGCTGGGCGACCGAACTCCCCACCAACTCGTGCGAGCCGTCCTGGGGCGCCTCGGTCGTGTCCGCGAGGTGATCGAGATGGGCGTCGAGCTTCTCGTCGCCGGCCCCGCGACCGGTCACGCCAGCTCCCATCACCTGCCCACGCAGATCATCGCCGAGCAGGCGCTCCCGATAGGCCTTGCGGCCTGTGTCGCGCTTGAGGTAAGCGAGCAGCGGTGTCGCGATGAAGATCGACGAGAACACTCCGGACACCATGCCGATCAACAGCGCCAATGCGAACTCGCGGAGCGCGACGGCACCGAGCAGACCCCAACCGATGACGAGCAAGGAGAGCACCGGCAGGATCGACGAGAAGCTCGTGATCAGCGATCGCATGACCACCTGGTTCATCGAAATGTTGACGATGTCCTCGTACGGCATCCCCTTCTTCGCTGCGTACTTGCCTTCGTTCTCCTTCACGCGGTCGAACACGACGATGGTGTCGTAGAGCGAGTACCCGAGAATCGTGAGGAACGCGATGACCGTGGCCGGGGTGACGTCGAATTGGAAGACGGAGTACAGGCCGACAGCCACGACCACGTCGATCAGCATCGCCACGATCGCCGAGATCGCCATTCGCCACTCGAGGCGAAGCGAGATGTACAGCATGACGACCGCCACGAAGATGACGAGCGCCCGTATTGCCGATTCGGTGATCTCGCGACCCCACGTCGCGCTGGTGAACGAGAAGCTGATGTCTTCGACCTCTACACCCGCCGCCTCGGCGAACGACTCGGTGATTCCGGCGACCTGTTCGCGCGGTTGCACCGGGACCTGCACCGTCACGACATCGACCGTTTCGGAGCTGCGGCGTTGAATGCGGGCGGTAGTCGTCGAAACGTCGTTGGCGGTGAGCACCTCGGCGGCCTCGTCGACGCCGAAGGTCTCGCTCGCCGGAATCTCCCAGGCGTCACCGCCCTCGAAGTCGAGACCGAGGTTGAGACCCTGCGCGAACATCGAGACGCACATCACGATGACGGCGACGATCGAGACGTAGAGCCCGAGCCGTCTCTTGCCGTGGAAATCGATCGCGGTCTGACCACGGAACAGCCGGCCCAGGCCGGACGACGAGATCGACGTGTCGAGACTCATGTCGTGGCCACGTTCATGCCGAGCACCTTGTCTTGGCGGGCCATCAGTTTGCTCCGTGCGAGCAGCAGGACGGCGGGACGCGTAAAGAAGTAGCACACGATGAGATCGCAGATGGTCGTCAACCCGAGGTACAGCGCGAACCCGCGTACGGATCCGACGCTCAACCAGAAGAGGATGAACGCGCCGATCAGCCCGACGACATTCGCCGAGTAGATCGTCCGCCACGTCAGCTTGAAGCTCCGAGGGGCGGCGTTCTTGATCGTGCGCCCGTTGCGCAACTCATCCTTGATGCGCTCGAAGAACACGACGTAGGTGTCGACGGTGACGCCGATCGACACGACGATGCCGGTCACACCGGCGAGGCCGAGCGAATAGTTCGTCCAGGTCGACACCAGCGATGCCAGGGCAAAGGTCATGGCGCCCCAGATGACGAGGCTGGCGACGATCACCAGCGCCAGCCACCGGTAGTACGCCACCATGAACGCCAGCACGATCGACACTCCGACGAGACCGGCGATGATGCCGGCGCGCAACGCATCCGAGCCGGCCGATGCCGACACCGTCCTCGCTTCTTGGGCTTCGACCTCCACCGGGAACGCACCGCGGTTCAGGACGGCGGCGAGCTCTTCCGCTTCGGACTGCGTGAAACTGCCGGTGATCGACACCGAGTCCTGGAAGTTCGGCTCCTGAACAGTTGGCGCCGACTGGACGACGCTGTCGAGCACGATCGACAGACGCTGGGTCGGACACGAGACAGAACGGCTGAAGCACTGGCTTGCCAGGCTGTTCCACGTGTCGCGTCCGTCGCCGCCACGCAGTCCGACGGACACACCCCAACCCTGTGACGGGTCGAGGGTGGGCTCGGCGCTGCCGCGCTCGAACACCTCGCCCGTGCCCTGCGCTGCGCCGACGCACTCGGCGACTCCGTCACGGGTTGGCAAGATCTCGGCGCCCGGTGTGGCGGTCTGAGAAACCACGGGTGTCGTGTCGGTCGGCGTCGTGTCGGTCGGCGTCGTGTCGGTCGGCGCCGTGTCGGTCGGCGCCGTGTCGGTCGGCGTCGTGTCGGTCGGTGCAGTCGGGCGACGCAGTCCCTGTGGCTCGACGTCCGGGTCACCCGTGGTGTCTCCGACGACTGGTCCCACCGGCGGGGGCGTGGCCGCGAGGGGCTGGCAGCTCCCCGGGTTCAGTACCGGGCGCAGTTCGACCACTCCCGACACGTCGACAGCACGAAGCGCTTCTTGCTGGTCGCGGACACCGGGCAGGTCGACGACGATCGTGTCACCTTGGACACGGACGTCGGGCTCGGCGATTCCCTGGCGTTCGAGCTCGGAGCGGATCTGGTCGCGAATCACGGTCAGTTCCTCTGGAGTGGCGTCCTCGGTCGGCGCGAGGATCACCGAAACTCCGCCTTGCAGGTCGAGGCCGAGGATCGGGGTGTTGCCGGTGGCGATCACGAAGGCCAGTGTGGCGACCACGATCAGCACGACGCCGATCAGTGAGGTCCAGAGTCGGCGTTTCATGGACAAGTCTCAGTCGTCGTCGGCGGAGCCGGACGACACGGCCTCGTCGGCCTCGGCCGAATCGACGTCGTCGTCGAGCGAGGATTTGCCGGAGATGGCGGCACGAGCGATGCGGATCTGGACGTCGTCGTCGATCTCGAGCCAGAACCGGCTGTCGCCGTCCTCGCCCGTGATGACGCCGTACACGCCTGAGGTGGTGATCACTTCGTCACCGACTTGGATCGAGCGTTGCAGCTCCTGTTGCTCACGCATCCGGCGACGCTGTGGCCGGATCATGAAGAAGTACATGGCGAACGGGATCAGCAACAAGATCCCGAGCTGGATGATGGCGCCGCCGCCGCCGGATTCTGAATCCTGGGCGATCAGCGAAAAGATGGGGTACGAGGACATGACGGCGCCCGATGCTACCGGTGAAGCGAGCGATGTGCCGGTCAACCCCAGACGTCGAGCACCGAGCGTCGGAGCGACTCGAAGGTGCCCGACTCGATCGCCGAGCGCATCGATGCCATGAGCGCAACGGTCCAGGCGACGTTGTGAATCGAGAGCAAGCGCGACGCGGTGGGTTCGCCCACCTGGAGCAGGTGACGCAGGTATCCGCGGCTGTGGCGGGCACAGACCTCGCAGGCGCACGTTGCATCGAGCGGCTCGTCGAGTTCGGCGTTGCGCGCGGCTTTGGCCTGGAAGCGTCCCGTCGAGGTGAGCGCCGTCCCGTGGCGGCCCAGTCGGGTCTGCATCACGCAGTCGAACTGGTCGACGCCGAGCGCAACGGCCTCGACGAGCGAGGCGGGATCGCCGACACCCATCAAGTAGCGCGGACGGTCCGTCGGAAGACGTCCGAGCGACGCGGCGAGCGCCGGCAGCATCTCGGCGCGGGTTTCTCCGACCGAGAGCCCGCCGATGCCATAGCCGTCGAAACCGATGTCGACCAGTTGGTCGGCGCTCTCGCGTCGCATCGTCTCGCTGATGCCTCCCTGCACAATGCCGAACAACGACTGATCGATGCGGGTGTGGGCATCCTTCGCACGGCGCGCCCACGCGGTGGTGCGCTCCACGGCCGTACGGATCACCTCGGGTGAGCTCGGCAACGGTGGACAGACGTCGAGCACCATCGCGATGTCGGCGCCGATGCGCTGCTGCACGTCCACGGCGATCTCGGGGGTGAACCGATGCGTCGAACCGTCGTAGGTGCTCTTGAAGGTGACGCCGTCATCGTCGACCTTCGGATCGAGTGAGAACACCTGGAAACCACCCGAGTCGGTCAGAGTCAGGCCGTCCCACCCCGTGAACCGACCGAGCCCACCGAACCGCTCGACGAGCTCGGCCCCGGGTCGCAACATCAGGTGGTACGTGTTTCCCAGCACGATCTGGGCGCCCACGCGGGCGTAGTCGTCGGCACTCAGGTACTTGATGGCGCCGCGGGTTCCCACGGGCATGAACAACGGCGTCCGATACGTTCCGCGAGCGGTGGTCGCTGTGCCCGCGCGTGCCACACCATCGGTGGCCTCGACCTCGAACTCGACCGGAAACATCATCTCGACGGTAGCGGCCGTCCGCCTGACCCGTCGGGGGTCAGGCGGCGGGTTGTCCGCACGCGACGAGACCGGCGGACTCCGATGCGTCGCTCGTCGGCACTCCTCAGCGAGCAGCGATGACGGCGTACATCGTCAGGCGCATCGTGAACCGATCGTGTCGTGCTGCCGTACGAACGGTCTGCACGAAGTCGGCACGCTCAGCTGTGGTGAGTTGGCCTTCGTCGACGAGGTTGTCGGCGAGGCTCTCCATCGAGAAGCAGCCGTCGGGTGCGGGCGACCTGTCGGGATTCCATTGTGTCCAGGTGTGTGTCTGCGACGTTCTGGCGTGCGGTGTGAACCCGGCCGTGCTGACCAGCTCATGAAGCCGGCTCCCGATGTTCGACGGCCGGTTCCGCTCGACACTCATCGCTGTGCGAACCCGTGGCGCGATGTCGTCGTCGCCGACATCCAGCGTGAGGGTGGACCAGTCGGTGTCGATGAGCGAGACCCGTCCGCCCGGGCGCAGCACCCTCGCCATTTCACCGAGTGCCACCAGCGGCTCCGCGATCCACTGCAAGGTGCGTTCGGATCGCACAGCATCGAACGCTCCGCTCGGTTCGTCCAGTGCGCAGGCGTCGCCGACACTGAAGCGAACGACAGCGCCGTGGTCAGGACCGATACTCCGGTCCGAGTGGGGCGGCGCTCAGAGATCGACTGTGTGGCGGAGGAGCAAGCGTCCGTATCGGTCGACCGTCATCGTTCCGACGGTGGCGCCCACTGATGCGGCGACGGCGAGCGATGGCGTGTTGCTCGGCTCGACCATGAGGTGAGCGCGGCGTGTACCGGTGTGATCGCGCAGGAACTGCAGCGCCAGCTTCACCGCGACCGGCGCGACTCCGCGGCCTCGGAACTCTGGGTGAATCAAGTACGAGATGTTCGCTTCGCCCGCGGGCGCCTGGTCGCTGGCCAGGTTGACGTCGACGCCGCCGACAGCGGTTGCATCCATGAGGTCTATCGAGAAGGTCCATCGGGGTCCGGTGCCGAATTCGTCGTCGCGGCCGGACAGGTCCATGTCCGCGTCGTTGCGATCACGTCGCCGTATGGTCACGTCGCCGTGACGGTACGTCAGCGGCGGCACGGGGCGCTTGTAGTAGGGGTTGCCGTCGAGGTCGGCTTGACGAACGAACCGCGTCCGGTCGGCGAGCGCCTGTGACCGCACGTTGGACGGATCGATCAGCAGCGTGGCTGTGCGGCCATGCCCCGTAATCGCGAGATGGTGCAACAGCAACTGCACCGCCCGTGAGGCGATCCCACGTCCCCGGTGCGATGCGAACACGTGGTAACCGACGTTGACCTCGCCGACCAGTAGCCAGGATCGTTCGGCGTCGTGATCCACCCAGCCGACGACGTCGTCGTCGCCGACGCTGATACACGCGACCGGATCCGGCTCCTCCACGCCCGGCCCCAAGAAACGACGGAACTCGGCGTCACGACCTTCTACCAGACGTGCCGGATCGCCCCGCCGTGGAGGCCTGATCGTCACCACCCCATCGGTGCGCGCCCACGACTCCGACATCCGGCCAGCTTCTCACTCCCCGATCGGACGCACCGAGCGAGTTACGCGCGCCCGATGGCCGGGAACGAGCGACGGCATCACCCGAACCCGTCAGGTGGCGTGGCGGTCGAGGAGCATGGCGTCGCCGAACGACAAGAACCGGTAGTCCGCGGCGAGCGCCGTCTCGTAGAGCGTGCGCCAGCGCGGGCCGACGAAGGCGTCGATCATCATCAGCAGCGTCGTCCTGGGGAGATGGAAGTTGGTCATCAACACATCGACGACCTGCCAATCGAATCCCCGATGGATGAACAGATCGGTCCGGCCCGACGCCTCTCCGAAGTGGGCAGCGGATTCGAGCGCCCGCACCGCCGTCGTGCCCACCGCCACGACGCGACGCGCGTCGAGACACGCCTGTCGGGTGGCCGACGGTACCCGGTAGCGCTCAGTGTGCATCACGTGATCGAGCGGATCATCGGTACTGATCGGCTGGAACGTGTCGAGACCCACCACGAGTTCGACCGGGGCGATCGAAACCCCCGCGGCGTCGAGGCGGCTGAACAGTTGAGTGGTG
>JBGTCW010000457.1:0-6786 GCA_041748635.1 Ilumatobacteraceae bacterium
CATCGTGGGAATCGTGGCCATCGGGCATCTTCTGTTCACCAGTGTCCAACGTCGACATCGGGACTTCGCGATCTTGAAGTCGCTCGGCTTTCGACGGGGTCAGATCTACAGGACCGTGTTCACTCAGGCGACCACCGTCGCCCTGGTGGGCCTCCTCGTCGGCCTGGCGCTTGGCCTCGCCGCCGGGAATGCCCTCTGGGTCACGACTGCCGAGGCGATGGGTGTGCCGGCGGTTGTCGAGATCCCACTCCTCGGTCTCGTGGGCATCACCGTCGTCACCCTGACGTTTGCGAACTCGGTCGCTGCGCTCGCTGCTCGCGCGGCAGCCCGAATCAAGCCAGCAGTGGTTCTCCGAGATGAATGATCGGCGACCATCGTGGCGAATCCGGCTCGCACGAGCGACCGGCGCTCGTTCGGACTCATCTTCTCCAGCTCCTCGGCCGACCAGATCTTCGATGCGTCCATGGGGACACGGTACGAAGCCGGGCCTGCGGTGTCAGGTGAGCAGAGGGTCCGAGAGCGCCCACCGGGCGATCTCCGGCCTCCGTATCGAGTGATTCTGTCGCTCGGCGATCCCGAGAACAGATTCCGGGTCCAGCGGCAGGTCGAAACTGCCGATGAGATGAACATGAACGCAGGGACAACGATCGAAGCGACCCTCGACGAAGCGGCTCTGGAGCGCCTGCTGTCCCGCTCGGGTGACGTCACCCTGCTCGTCGACTCCAGCACGGGTCGATCGATCCGCCGGTGGTACGACCCGACCACGAGCCGCCTCCAGCTGCCGGACTCGCCGAGCGAGCGGGTCATCACCTTGATCCACCCCGACGATCTGCCCGCAGTGCTCGACACCATGGCCTGCGCTGCTCACGAGGGCGGCACCCGCTCCACCGTCGCCCGGATCCGACCGGAAGGTTTGAACGTCGTCGAGCGGACGCTCATGATCTCCGCCCACGACGTCAGCGACGTTGTTCCGTACGGTCTGTTGCTCCACGCTTGGCTGCTCGAGCTGCCGGCGTCGGTTCCTGACGGCACCGACGCCAGCACCGTCGCCATGTCGTCTCTCGCTGAGGCGGCTCCGGTCGGGCTCCAGGTCCGCGCCGCCAACGGCCACATGTCGTTCGAGAACCGGCGCTTCTCCGATCTTGCGGCCAGCTCCTCCGACATCATCGAGGCCCGGATTCGGGCCGGTCTCGACTGCGATGCCGAGCTCGTCGAGGACCTCGATGTCGCCGGTCGGTCCCTGCGCCTGCGCGTCGTGCCGACCTGCGACGAGGAGGGGCGCCTCCTGCTCGCCATCGCCTCGCTCGAAGACGTCACCAGTCAGCGCGTGGCCGAGGCCGGCCGAGTGGCGGCCGAGGGACTGTTCCGGGCGGTGTTCGACGGCTCGTCCGTGGCCACCGCCGTGGTGGACCTCGACGGTCGGCTCGTGCAGGTGAACGATGCGCTGGTGATGATCTGCGGCCGCCCGGCCGAAGACCTGCTCGACCATGGCTTCGCCGAGATCACCCATCCCGACGACGTTGACCTCGACGTAGACCTGCTCGGCGAGGTCCGCGCGGGTCGGCGCGGTGGCTATCGGATGGAGAAACGGTTCCTGCACCGGGCTGGGCACGCGGTGTGGGTCGAGCTCACCATGTCGGCGGTGCGCGACGCCGTCGGCGCCATCAGCCACTTGGTGTGCCACGTGGAGGACATCTCCGAGCGCAAGGCGCTCATCGGTATGGCTGAGTCCTCCGACGAGCTCGCCTACTGGGCCACCCATGACCACCTCACCGGCCTGCCGAACCGCCGCTACCTTGACAGCTTCCTGACCTCCAGCATTGGGCCGCGCCGGCGCGCCGACGACCGGCTCGTGGTGCTGTTCCTGGACCTCGACGACTTCAAGCCGGTCAACGACGAGCACGGGCACCAGATTGGCGACGAGGTCCTGCGGGTGATCGCCAGGCGTCTGCGCAACGCCGCTCGCGAGGACGAGCTGGTGGCTCGCTACGGCGGCGACGAGTTCGTCGTGGTGACGACCCGGGCTCGCACCGCTGCCGACATCTCGCTTCTCGCCGAACGCATCCTCAGCGGTGTCTGCACCCCGATCGGCGGCCTCGCCGATCGGCCGATCCAAGTGGGTGCGAGCGTCGGGATCGGCCAAGGGACCGGAGGCGACGACCCGAGCGAGGTGCTGCGCCGGGCGGACACCGCTTCGTACCGCGCGAAGCGCGACGGCAAAGGCCGCATCCACCACTACGACGACGACACGCCGGGCGTCACCTGACGACGTTGATTCACCGCGCACGCGTGCGAAGCGGGCCGGGCAAGGCGCACCAAGACGACCGCTTCGACGCCACTGATCACGTGAACGTTGCAGTCGACCTGCTTCTTCACTGAGTGGTGCAGAGCGAGTCTTCAGCCGTAGGCGCTGGCCTGTCTCCGGTACATGCGGGCGTAGTCGCCGTCGGCTGCGAGAAGTGTGTCGTGGTTGCCCGCTTCGGTGATGGTGCCGTCGTCGAACACGACGATGAGGTCGGCGATGCGCACCGATGAGAAGCGGTGGGAGATGAGCACGGTGATGGCGCCGGCGACGCCGATCGTGGTGGCCTCGTTGCGGTAATGGTCGTAGAGGGCTTGCTCGGCGGCCGGGTCGAGGGCGGCGGTAGGTTCGTCGAGAACGAGGCAGAGCGGGCTCGTCGGCATCATGCCGCGGGCAATGGCGAGGCGTTGCCATTGCCCACCGGACAGTTCTTCGCCGTGCTGATAGGTCTTGCCGAGGGGGGTGTCAAAGCCGTTGGGGAGGCTGTCGATGACGGTACGTGCGCCGCTTCGGTCGACGGCGTCGTTGATCCGGTAGTGGTCGTCATGGTGCGGCGGGTCTCCGAGTCCGACGGACGTCGCGGCGACGGATTCGATCCGGAGGTAGTTCTGCAGGGTGCCGCCGAGCCGGTCGCGCCATTGGTCGATGTCGAGGTCGTCGAGGTGTTGGCCGTCGATGAGGATCCGGCCGCTGGTCGGTCGGTACATGCCGGTGAGCAGCTTGACGAGGGTGGTCTTGCCGGCGCCGTTGCTGCCGACGAACGCGACGGTCGTTCCGGCTGGGATGTGCAGGTCGATGTCGGTCAGGACGGATTGATCGGTGCCGGGGTAGGTGAAGCTGACGTGTTCGAACGTGATGCCGTTGCGGAGCCGGTCTGGCGGAGGATGCGTTCCGGAGTAGGTGGCGGCGGCCTCGGCGTGGATGTCTTCGAGCCAGAGGAACCGGTCGGCGGTTCGCAGTGCTGCAGAGGCGCGGCGGGCGGCGTCGGCGGTCTGGGCGACGGTGCCGCGGATGAGGAGGGCGAGTTGGGAGACGAGGACGATGTCGCCGACGGTGGCTCGCCCGTCGATGGCGAGTTGGGCGGTGAACAGCAGCGCGGCGATGTAGCCCGCGGTGAGCGCGAGCCACCCAATCGACGCGAGCAGCGCCGAGCGGATGGAGCCGCCGAGGTGGATGCGGCTGACGTCTCGCCACAGCTCGTCGGCGCGTTGATCGAGGCGTTCGTCACAGTCGAAGACGCGCAGTTCCATTGCCGATGTCGGCGTGATGAACAGGTTGTGGAGTTGGGTGGCCGCTCGTTGCCGTTCCGATGCGATGGACTTGGCGCGGTCGACGTAGCGCTCCGATCGGGGGACGAGTACCGCGGTGGGGATGGCAAACAGCGGCAGCAGGAGCAGCAGCAGATCGACGCGGGCGAGCAGCCACAGTGATGCGATCAGGCTGATGAGCAGCGACAGCGTGCGCGTCAGTGTGAACACAGCGCGCATCAGCGACGGGCCGCCGTCGCGTACGAGCATGAGCCGGTCGAGGTACGCGGGCCGCTCGAGGTGCTCGATGCTGGGGATAGATGCGGTGAGCTCGAGGGTGTTGCGGTCGATGACGAGGCCGACTTCGTTGGTAACGACGTGCTCGGTGTCGCTCATCGCCCGGAAGGCAGCTCCGAGAAGTCCGGCACCGAGGCCCCCGATCGCTGCGGCGGCGATCGCGGTGTTCCAGTTCTGGTCGATCGAGGAGTCGACGATCCACTTCAACGCCACGCTCTGCATGGCGCCGGCGAGCGAGCTCAGCACGAGCGTGACGCCGATCAGCACGATCAGTCGTCGATCCGCTAGGCGCACCATTCGCGCCATCAGCCCGACACGGCGCCGAGTCGTCGCCCGGTCGGCGTCGTCGAGGCGCTGGCTGCTCACTCCCCGGCTCCGATCGTGGGAGTGGCGTCGCTGGTTCGAAACCGGTCGGCTTGCAGGTCGTAGAGCTCGGCGTAGATGCCTCCCAGCGCGTGGAGTTCGTCATGGCTGCCGTCCTCGGCGACGGTGCCATCGAGCAACACGACGATCCGGTCTGCGCGGCGCACCGTCGAGAACCGGTGAGACACCACGATCGCGGTACAGCCCGCGGCGTGGGTCAGGAGTTGGTCGAACAAGGCGACTTCGGCGTCGACGTCCAAGCTTGCGGTCGGTTCGTCGAGGATCAAGACCTGTCCGCCGACCTTCGCGCTGTAGAACGATCTGGCCAGCGCGATTCGTTGCCATTGGCCGCCGGAGAGTTCGACACCGTCGGTGAACGCGCGAGACAGGATCGTGTCCCAGCCGTGCGGGAGCCCGGCGATGAGTTCGTCTGCGCTCGCCGCAACGGCAGATTCGTCTGCGAGCGAGAGGGCGTCAGGATGGGTCGGGTCGGCGAGCGTCACGTTCTCCAGAGCGGACAGCTCGAATCGGGTGAACTCCTGGAAGATCACCGCAAGCCGCCGCCGCCACACCGGCGGTGCGATGTCGAGCAGATCGACGCCGTCGATCAGGATGCGACCGCTCGTCGGTGTGTAGAAGCCGGCGAGCAGCTTCAGCAGGGTCGTCTTGCCGACTCCGTTCTCGCCCACGATTGCGACCGACTGTCCCGGTCGAAGCGTGAGGTCGAGATCGGCGAGCACTGGTCGTTCCGAACCCGGATAGGAGAAGCTGACGTGGTCGAAACGGATCTCCGGAACCCCAGCGGACTCTGGGTCGGCGACCGGGCGGCGCTCGGCCGCCGCCCGTTCGTCGTCGTGGTAGCGGCGCAACTCGCGCACCGCCGACAACTGCGGTACGGCAGCTTCGATCGAGAACGCTTCGAACCCCATCGACGACAACACCCGAGCCACTGCGACGACACCGCCCAACGCTGCGGTCAGGCCCGCCGCATCGATGTCGCCGTCGACGGCGGCGCGGGCGAAGATCAGAAACGGCACCAGCACACTCAGACCGTTCAGGGCGAAGATCGTCCAGTGCAGCCGATGGGCGCCGAGCAGCACCTTCGACAACTCCCGCACCGGAACGCTGCCATGCTGATGGAACCGCTCGGTCGCCCAGTCACCGAACCCGAACAACCGGAGTTCCTGCGCGCCGGCCGCTGTTCCGACCACCTGGGACCAGTACTTCGCCGCACGGCCCTCGCCGGTGGTGTCGACCATGCCCGTGGCGATCGCCCCGGCGTAGTGCCGTCGCAGAATGCTGCGCTGCCACACGACGAAGCCGAACACGGCCAGCGCTGCCGGGATCGAGTAGCGAGCGACCACCACTGCGGCAGCGACGGCACCGACGAACCGGGTCATCAACCACAACTGGCCCTCGGCGCCCGCTCCCATGTTGAACAGGTACGAGTTCTCCACGGGAAGTGCAGCCGCATCGCGAACGACCTGGGACTCCAGATGGTCGATCCCGGGGCGCACCGACACTGCTTGGCGGATCGTGCGGCGGACCTCGCCGTTCACTCGCGCTGCCACCCAATTGCGAAACGGGACCAGCAGCGACTGGGTCACCTGGTCGAGCGTCAACAAACCACCGACGACGGCCAACGGCCATGCCACGTCGCTCAGGCCGCTGTCCTGCTGGGTTGCGTCGATCACCCGACCGACCAGCCACGCCACCGCGACCGCTGTGGCTGCCGGCAACAACGACGCAACCAGCATCGCCAACGTCAAGCCCACCAGCACCGGGGTCGGGACCACGCGCAGGAGACCCAGCAAGCCGAGCCTTTCACGAACCAGTTGCAACGGCCGACGCCACCCCACAGATCCCCCTCCCGACGCCGCAACCTACGGCACCGACCAACAGTGAGTCCACGACATTGCGGCAGCTTTGGTTGGGTCGCGGGGCCGCAATAGCGTCGCTGGGCCGTGCTCATTCTCGCGGTGCTCCTCATTGCGATCGTCGTGCTGCTGCTCGTGTTTCTGTAGTCACGAGGCTGCCGCAGCTGGGGAGAGACCAGCACGAGCACGTAGGCGGCGAAGGTGCTCCACGCGGTCACCTCGCCGAGATTGTCGACGAGCCCGACGAGATCGCTCGCCGGAGCGAGAGCAGCGACACCGATCACGTTGGTGTCGGACGCGTACGTCGGGGCGAGCAGTCCGGTCCACAACGCAGCGCCCTGATCGTTCGGCCGGAGGTCGGCCGCCGTTGACGCCTCGCGTCCGGACCTTCACGCGCCGTGTTGCTGCACCTGGCGGAATCTCTCGCTGTGTAGCGCATCGACACCGCACTGTCGCCAACCCGTCGCCGCGCCTTGACGATCTTGACAATCGACGGCCCAGATCGCCCCGAACTGCCACGCAGTGTGGTCGTTGGACCCTCTCGGTGTTGACAACGCCCAAACCTCAAGCTATTGTCTCGTCTTCGTCAAGGAACGGTCTGCCGCTCAGCGGGGGACAAACCATTAGATCCGCTCTCCCGAGCGTCTCGAACAGGAGCACATCATGAACACCACTTCAACTCAGTCCAAGGCACAGGGTG
>JBGTCW010000458.1:0-7916 GCA_041748635.1 Ilumatobacteraceae bacterium
GGTCTCGGCGTCGAACGGGCGGTCAGGGTCGTCGACGATCCGGGCGAACTGGGCGACGTAGCCGGGACCACCGGCCTTCGCTCCCCCGCCGACCGACGACCGCTTCCAGCCGCCGAACGGTTGACGGCGGACGATCGCGCCGGTGATGTGGCGATTGACGTACGCGTTTCCCACCTCCACTCGATCGAGCCACCGTTCGACCTCGCCCTGGTCGAGTGAGTGGATGCCACCGGTGAGGCCGAAGTCGGTTGCGTTCTGGAGTTCGATCGCGTGATCGAGGTCGTCGGCACGCATCAAGCCGAGCACGGGACCGAAGCACTCGGTGCGATGGAACCACGATCCGCCGACGACGCCCAGTCGCACACCGGGCGACCAGCAGGTACCCGGATCGGTTCCACTCACGGAGAGCAGATGCGGTTCGACGAGCCACGACTCGCCCGAATCGAGTTGAGTGAATCCGCGTTCGAGTTTGTCCGACGGTGGTGCAATCAGCGGCCCGACCATCGTCGCCAGATCGGGAGCTGCGCCGACGCGCAGGCTGAGCACTGCGTCGCGCAGGCGGCGGCGGAAGGCCGGGTCGTCGTAGACACCCCCGACGAGGATGCCCAGACTGGCCGCCGAGCACTTCTGGCCGGCGTGACCGAACGCTGACCGGACGAGATCGGCGATCGCTTGGTCGATGTCGGCCGACGGCGTGATGACGAGCGCGTCCTTGCCGCTGGTCTCGGCCAAGACCCGGAGGTCGGGCCTCCAATCGAGGAACAGGCGAGCGGTCTCGTGGGCGCCAGTGAGAACGACCGTGTCGACGTCGGGGTGGGTGACGAGGTGCTGGCCGACCGGACCGTCGTCGCACACGACGAGTTGCAACACGTCGCGCGGGACCCCGGCGCGCCAGAACTGATCCGCGATCCAGGCACCGACCGCCTCGACCTCGGGGGCGGGCTTCAGGATCACGCTGTTGCCGGCGGCCAGCGCCGCTGCCACGCCTCCGGTCGGGATCGCATACGGGAAGTTCCACGGACCGACCACCACGACCACGCCACGACCCGACACGGTGCAGCCGCAATCGGCGGCAGCGTCGAGACGTGAGCTGCCCTCGGTGGCGTAATACCGGCAGAAGTCGATGGCCTCGCTGACCTCGGGATCACCCTCGTGAACGGTCTTCACGGCGACCCCGGCCATCAACGCCACCGTCGTCGAGCGCTCACTGCTCATCAGATCGGCGGCATCGAGCAACCAGCGACGGCGATCTCGGCGAGCGGCGGCGGCATCGGGGATCCCGGCGATCGCAGCGGTCGCGACGACAAGTCGCGCGTCGATCGACATCACGTCATCGACCCGATCGAACACCGGACGAACCGGGTTGGCCAGCGCAGCGGCGAACGCCTCGCGCACGCCGACTGAGGTCGGATCGCTGTCGGGCTCGTTGGCGAATGCGGTGCTGTCTCCACGCGGACACGGGCCTCGCCGACGATCACGTTCGACGTCGCGACTCCGTGCGACGGAGCGTCGGAACCGATCGGCCTCGTCGTCGAATTCCGTGGTGTCGGGCGCAAGCCTGAACAGGGCTCGCAGGAAGTTGTCCGGCTGGGTGTTCTCGTCGAGTCGACGGGTGAGGTACGCGATGCTCGCTTCGAAGTCGTCGTCGGCGACCACGGGCACGTACATCAACAGCTCACCAGCGGCATCGTGTACGGCGCGGGCCTGGCTCGGCGCCATCCCTTCGAGCATCTCGAACTCGATCCGGTCCAGCGCTCCACGATCTGCCCCGAACGTCAGCGCCCAGGCGACGTCGAAGAGATTGTGGCTGGCGAGGCCAACGCGCAGCGCACCGGCCCACTCGGGCCGCAGCGCCGATTCGAGCATCGCCTTGAAATTCGCATCGACGTCGGCCTTGTTCGGATAGGGCGCTGCGACCCAACCGTGGAGTTCGGCATCGACGAGTTCCATCGCCAGGTTTGCGCCCTTGACGAGGCGCACCTTCACGCAGCCGCCATGACGGCGACGGCGTGTCGTTGCCCACGTTCCCAGCCGTTCCAAGGCGTCGCGCGAGTCCGGGAGATACGCCTGCAGCACGACGCCGGCGTCGATGCCGACGAACTCGGGTTCGCCGAGCACCCGCATGAACGACTGGAGAGTGAGCTCCAGGTCGCGGTACTCCTCCATGTCGAGGTTGACGAACGTCGTCGGGGTCGCCGCAGCGCCGTGGCGATACAGCTCGCGCAGTCGCTCGCAGATCCGATCGATCGAGAGCTCGAACGCCAGCGCGTCGAGGTTGGCGACGACCGACGACACCTTCACCGACACGTAGTCGACGTCCGGTCGTGCGATCGTGTCGACGACCGAGCGCATCCGTTCGTCGGCCTCGGCGTCGGAGAGGATCGCCTCGCCGAGCGGGTTGACGTTGATGCCCACGCCGGTGGCGAGGCGTCGGCGAACGTGCCGGCCGAGCGCCGGGTCGTCCGCAGGGATCACGATCCCGTGCGTCTCGGCCCGGATGCGGCGAACGACGAGCGGCATCACCAGCCGGGGGCATCGAGGAGCCAGCAGCGCGCCGGCGCGCAGGAGCCAGCCATCGATGCGACCGATTGCCTCCGTCGGGTACCGCCGGACCACATCGGCGAACCGCTCGGCGGCGAGGCCCACGTCGTCGATGCGCAGCACTTGGTCGGTCATCGCGAAGATGAGCTGGCGACCATGTCCGTCGGCCAACAGCCGACCGAGCCGTGTCCGCCGACGGACCTCGCGCCGGGTCTCGTCTCGCAGACTGGCGCCCAGCAGCCGACGGGCAAGCTCGACCGCCTCCTCGACCAGAGCCGCCTCCGTGCGATCGGCGCGGGGAACGGGTGACACGTCCGAGGCGCTCATCTCTTCATCAAACCCCAGCGGAGAGGCCTCGGTCTTGCACGAACCCGACCGCCGCGGGCGATGGAACCGACCAGTGCGCCGACATGCCTCGACGCGACGCACCGATGGTGGAAACTGGCTGGGTGCGTGAACTCTCCCTGGAAGCAGTGACCGCGGTGCTGGCGACCACACCGCATGTGATGTTCTGTGCGAAGTCGGTCGCCGGTGAGTACCTCGCAGCCAACCAGACCTTCGCCGATCGTGCCGGTGTCAGCGGACCGGGCGAGGTCGTCGGACGAACTGCACACAACCTGTTCCCAGCAGACCTGGCCGACCGCTACGAGGCGCAGGACCGCATGGTCCTCGAGTCTGGGCGAGTGCTCACCAACGAGCTGGAAGCGATCACACGACCAGACCGCTCGCTCGGCTGGTTCCTCACGTCGAAGTCGCGCTGGGTCGACCATGCGGGGCAGCCCGTTGGTGTGGTGTCGGTGTCCGTCGACCTGCGCACTCCCGTCGACGCGGCGGCCCCGCACGGCCGTCTGGCCGCAGTCGTCGAACTGGCGAGGCGCCGGTATGCCGACGCGATCGGGGTGGCCGACCTCGCCGCCGAGGCGGGCATGACGATCGCCCAACTCGAACGACAGACGCGCCGCGTGCTGGGGTTGAGCCCGAAACAGCTGGTGATGCGGTTCCGGATCGAGGAGAGCCTCCGCCTGCTCGTCACGAGCGAACTCCCGCTGACCGAGGTCGCCCATCGGTGCGGGTTCTACGACCAGAGCGCGTTCAGTCGACACTTCCGACGGGTCGTCGGTTCGACCCCGGCGCGCTACCGCGCCGATCACCAAGCGTCGGACTGACCGAATCGCCAGGCATCACCTCGTTCACGTTGCACTTCGGACGGTGCGTCCCATCCGAAGTGCAACGTGAACGGGATGACCGTCGCGTCGGTGACCGTCGAGCTACTGGATCGGTCGGATCCGGACGCGGGTGATCTTGCGGCTGCTCATTTCCTCGACGGTGAGCTCGTGGCCGTCGACGATCACTGTGACACCAGGCGAGGGCAGGATGTTGGTCGAGGCGAGCACGATCCCGGCAACCGTCGTGACATCGTCGTTGACGATCGCGATCCCGTGATCGTCCAGCAGTTCGACCAGCGTGACTTCGCCGTCGAGGCTGACCGAGCCGTCGTCGTGTTGGACCGCCTCCGTATCACCCGAATCGGTCCCGTCATCCATGACCTCGGCGATGATGTCGTCCATGGTCACGAGGCCGAGCGTGCCACCGTGCTCGTCGACGATGAGCGCTGCGTGGGTGCGATCACGGCGGAAGCGTTCGAGGACCTGTTCGGCGCTCGCGGTGCCTGCGATCGTGGGGATCTTGCGCACCAAGTCGCGGAGTGCGAGCGATCCGCCGCGTCGCTGGGCTCGAACGAAATCCTTGATGTGCAGGACACCGACCACGTTGTCGAGCGATCCATCGACGACGGGGTAGCGGCTCCGTCCCGACGCGGTGATGCGCTCCGTGATCTCCTGCGGCGTGGTGTCGATGTCGAGCGCTTCGATCCGCCCGCGGGAGGTCATCAGTTCCTCAGCGGTGCGCTCGTCGAGGTCGAAGACGTTGCGGATCAGACTCCGCTGCAGGTCGCCGAGCTGACCGCTGCTGGCGGTCTCGTCGGTCACGATTGCGAGTTCGGCGCTGGTGTACAGGGCCAGTCGCTGGTCGGGTTCCGGGATGCGCAGCAGCCGCATGAGACCGAGCGCGGCGGCGTTGAGGACGGCGACCATCGGGCGGAACAGCAGACCGAACACTCGCATGACCGGGTTGACGCGAAGGCTGACGGCCTCGGGCGCCTGCAACGCAAGAGCCTTGGGGATCATCTCGCCGAACACCACGTGCATGTAGGTGATGCCGCTCAGCGCAATGATGAACCCGACGGTGTGCGCGGCGGTGTTCGACAACCCGAGATCTTCGAACGGCTCGTACAGCCAACCAGCGACAGCGGGCTCGCCGTACATGCCGAGTCCGATACTGGCGAGCGTGATGCCGAGTTGCGCGACTGCGATGTAGCCGTCCTTGCCGGTCGGTCGATCGAACACGCCGAGCAGCCAGCGAGCCGGTCGGCTCCCCGACTCGGCAAGGGTCGCCAGCCGGCTCCGTCGGGCACCGACAAGTGCGAACTCGGCCGCGACGAAGACGCCGTTGACGATGACGAGCACGATGATGACGACGATGGGCAGGACGGCGGCCATCATCGCGAATCACGTGGTGCAGTGAAGCTCGCTCTGGCCACAGCTCGTCCGTCCATGGCGTCGACGACGATGTCGGGACCATCCGGCGTGTTCTCCACGACGTCACCGACGGCCGGGGTCCGACCGAGGTGATGCCAGACGAGCCCCCCGACGGTGTCGACATCGACGGCATCTGTCCGGATGCCGAATCGTTCCCACAGTGTCGACAACAGCACGTCGCCGCGCACCGAGATCCGACCATTGGCGGAGATGATCGGTTCGTCCTCGAGGTCGAACTCGTCGTGCACCTCGCCGAAGATCTCCTCGATAGCGTCCTCAAGCGTGACGAGCCCGGCGACATCGCCGTATTCGTTCACGACGAGCGCACAGTGCTGCGCCTCCTCACGCAGGGTCCGCCACAAGTTCGGTACGGTCAACACCTCGGCCACGGCGACCACGGGGCGGGCCACATCGCCCACCGGACGATCGGGTTCGGTCTGGGCCCGGACGAACAGGTCACGGAGATGGGCCATGCCGGTGATGTCACCATCCTCGCCGGTGACGGGGAAGCGGGTGTGCGATCCACCTGCGAGCAGGTCGAGCGCGTCGGCGACAGCCATCGTTCCGGCGACGGTCACGACCCGCGGCCGGGGTGTCATGATCTCGCGGACGAGCCGATCGTCGACGTTCAGGATCCCAGCGAGCATGTCGCGTTCGGACGCATCGATCAGGCCCCCGGCGGCGCTGGCGCGGTAGAGGCCAGCGAGCTCCTCGGGAGAGTGGACGTGAGCGTGACCGTGGTCTGTCTGAAGTTTCCAGAGATTCATCAACTTGAACGCGGAGCCGTTGAACACGGCGACGAGCGGACGGAACAATCGTTGGCTGAGCCGCATTGGCAGCAGCGTGGCCATGGCGAGCCGCTCGGGATAGCGCAATGCCACCGTCTTGGGCAGCAGCTCGCCCAGCACGACCTGCACCGACGTGATCGCGGTGAGCACGATGACCACCGCGGCGGCGCGACCGCCGACGCCACCCAGCGCCGGCTCCAGCAGCGGGGTGAGCTGCGCCTGGCCGTAAGCGCCAACGACGAGGCTGCTGACGGTGATCCCGATCTGGCAGGCCGCTACGTACGCGTCGAGCTGCTTCGGATCGGACATGATGGCCAACAGCCGTCCCGCCGATCGGCTCCCCGCAGCGGCCTGGTCCTGCACCCGAGAACGGCGCGAACCGACCGTGGCGAACTCGGCCGCGACATACAGGGCGTTGAACGCTACCATGACCGCGATCACCAACAATGGGATGGCAACGTTCACCGAACGACCAGATGCCAGAGTGAACGCGGAGTCATCGGTCCGAGTGGCGATGCTCGACGCCAGCGTCGCCGACGGACTCGACGGAAAGTTCGTCGAGCTGCTGCAGATCG
The DNA here is from genome assembly GCA_041748635.1 of Ilumatobacteraceae bacterium. Lineage (GTDB taxonomy): Bacteria > Actinomycetota > Acidimicrobiia > Acidimicrobiales > Ilumatobacteraceae > Sva-07. The sequence goes on from JBGTCW010000458.1 coordinate 6,502, forward strand.
AGTGGCTCGTCCACGATCGGCGTCAACGAGATCTCGGTGATGGCGCGGCCCCGCATCGCGCGCACCTGGAGTGACCAGCCGTCGATGATCGCCTCGTCGCCCGAGGTGGGGATGCGGCCGAGTAGCTCGAGAACGAACCCGGCCACGGTGTTGTAGTCGCCCTCGGGCAGATCCACGCCGATGTCGGGCAAGTCGTGGATCGGGAACCGACCCGGCAACACGATCGTGCCGTCGGGCTCGCGGACGACCGTCGCAAGGTCCGGATCGGTCTCGTCGTAGATCTCACCGACGAGCTCCTCGACGAGGTCCTCGACGGTGACGATGCCGGCGGCGCCACCGTGCTCGTCCGCGACGAGTGCCATCTGGACGCGACCGGCCTGCATCTCGCGAAGCGCGTGCAGGGCCTTCGCGGACTCCGGGAAGACCGGGATCTCCATGGCGACCGTCGACACCAGCTGGTCCTCCGAGCCCAGGAGCTGGCGCAGATGCACGGCGCCGTTCACCTGGTCGAGCGTGGCGCCATCGGCGACCGGAGCCCTGCTGTGGCCGGAGGCCGCAAGGCGAGTGAGCGCCTCACGGCACGACCACGACGAATCGATGACGAAGACGTCACGTCGCGGCACCAGGATCTCATCGAGCGTGCGTTCGGCGATCTCGAACGCACCATGGATGATCTGACGTTGCTCGTCGGTGAAGGTCGGCTGCACGGCGACCATGTCGCGCAGTTCTTCCTCGGTCACCTCCTCACGCTGCACCCGTGGATCGCCACCCATCAACCGCACGGCGATGTCGGTCGAGTGCGACAGCAGCCACACAACCGGTCGGGCCAGCCTCGACAGGAACGCCAACGGGCGAGCCATCAGCAGGCCCCACCGCTCGGCCTTTTGCATCGCGACGCGTTTGGGGGCCAGCTCTCCGAACACCAATGTCACGTATGACAGCGCCAGCGTGACCACGACGATCGACGCCGGACGAGCGGCGCCACCGAGGAAGCTGAGCGGCTCCTCCAATGGTTGGGCGAGCGACACTGCCGCCGCCGCCGACGCCAAGAATCCGGCGAGGGTGATGCCGATCTGGATCGTCGCCAGGAACTGGTTCGGTTGGCGAGCCAAGCCGGCCAGCACTGCGCCGGTCCCCGACTGCTTCTCCAACCGTTGCAATTGCCCCTCTCGCAGCGACACCATCGCCAACTCGGTCCCGGCGAACGCGGCGTTGATGAGTACCAGCACGAACACCAGCCCGAGCTGGAACCACAGCTCAGACATCACGGCCAGCTGGCGGTGCAACGACGCCCAACAAGGGCGCGAACGGATCTTCGAACGGCGCGACGGCGCCGACCAGACAAGATGCGAGCAACCGCTGGAGCGGTGCTCGCTTCGTACTCGGAGGCTCCTGTGCAGCAGTCACGGTGATCG
>JBGTCW010000459.1:0-1515 GCA_041748635.1 Ilumatobacteraceae bacterium
CTCCGGTTGCTCACCCGGATCGCCTACGGGTTCAAGTCCACCGACAACCTCATCGCCCTGTGCCTCCTCGACCGAGGCGGCTACTGCCCACCACTACCCGGCCGCCAGACCACCACATGACCCACGGAAACAGCAGGAGAGGCCGCCTTTCATCTCGACGCCCTTCCCCCAAGTCCTGGCGACGCACTGCGAGAGCGGCGAATCGAACTCGGACTGACGCAGGCGGAACTGGCCGATCTCTCGGGTCTCGCCCAGGGCGATGTCAGCAAGATCGAGAACGGCCACCTCGACGCGCGTTGGTCGACGATCAAGCGCCTGTCCGACGCGCTCGCGTCGGTCAAGGAACCGAAGACCAGCCGCGCAAACGGCGGCTACAGCCGCACCACGCCCGATGTCTCCGGACTCGAGCCGTGGCAGCCGACCGGCAAGGCCAAGCGCTCGATCACCGTCGTCAAGTGATCCTCCGTCCGGCGATCGCCGACGACGCCACTACCTTCGAGGGCTTCGACCTCGGCGACACCTCCGCACCCCACCTGGCAGAGGTCGCCGAGATCGTCCACGAGCTTTGGTCGTGGAGCCAGGGACCCTCCGCGCGCGAACTCGACCGGCAGGCACACGTCGCCGAGCACGATGGCGCCGTCGTCGGCGTGTCGCGCATCACTTGATCGTCGGCGCGTCGGGCAAGGTGATCGCCGAGCACCGCTCCCTGATGGTGACCGCGATCCAGCAGTCCCACCAACGCGACGGCAACGCCACGACAATCCCAAACGCTGTTCGAGCAGTTTCGAGTAGCAGGCGTCGACTCCGTCGAGTGGCTGGGGCATCCCTCCAACCGAGCCTCGATCCTGTTCAGCAATCGCACCTCCCGATGGTGGACGAGACGAGCTCACCCGACAGCAAGCCATACCTCCGCTATCTGCTCCGGCTCTGACCCGCCTCGAAGATCACGGTTGCCGCGCACCGCGACGGGGAAACTCGGTGACTCCGTCGGTGCGGTGGCCGTAGCGCTCGGCGATCACCTCCAGGTGCTTGTGGCCGAGCGAGTCGGCGACTGCGGAGCGTCGTCCTCGACCATCAGCGAGGCGACGGTGTAGAGCATCTCGCGGAGTGACAGGGCGGGGCACGCCGACCTGGAGGCACACCCTCCTGAAGTCGCGGCGGAGCGTGTGATGCATCGGCTGGTGTGGTGGCACCACCCGGAGGGCGGCGACCTGACTCATCGTCGGCGCCGTGTCATCACAGTTCGCCCAGGCAAGGGATTGTGACTTTCGTCACTGGCTGAGTGTCAGCTGTGGACCTCTGCGTACCGGGGTGGACCGTGGCGTACTTCTACGTACCGAACCGTTGTTCCAGCGGGGTTGGTGGGGGTCTTGTCGGGTGAATGACATGGGTGTAAGTCGGACGGTCTCATGGATGCGTCCGAGGTGTTGGGGGTGTCGTCGTCGCCGTTGTTGACGGTGGATGAAGCGACGCGGGTGCTGCGGATCGGCCGGTCGCTCGGCTATCAGCTCGCCC
>JBGTCW010000460.1:0-1867 GCA_041748635.1 Ilumatobacteraceae bacterium
CGCCGGGCGCCAACCGCGACGGGACGAGAGGACGACTGCCGACGGACATGACCCCGGCATCGTACCGGCGCCCCTCACCCGAGGACCAACGCCTGCTCGCAGTCCCCCGTGCCCAGGTCTCCGGGGACCGCGGCAGTCCCCCGTGCCCAGGGCAGCGGGGATCGCGTCTCCGGACCACCGTGCGGCACGGCGGGCGGAGCGGCACACTGGTGGGGTGCCGACCACGTTGGAGCCCACCGAGGTCAGAGAGCCCGACCTCGACGACGTCGCGGTGGTCGATCGCCCGTGGGTCGTGTTGGTGTGGAACGACCCGGTCAACCTGATGAGCTACGTCACGTTCGTGTTCCAGAAGCTGTTCGGGTACTCGCTGGAGAAGGCAACCGAGTTGATGCTCGACGTGCACCACAAGGGCCGAGCCGTGGTCGCCTCGTGCGGTCGTGAGGAGGCCGAGATGCACGTGTTTCGGCTGCACGAGCACAGCTTGTGGGCCACGATGGAGCACGATGGCCCGACGTCGTAAGTTCGTCGCCCCGGTCGAGGCGGTCAAGGGTGGCTGGCGGATCACGTTGGACGACGAGGAGCGCAACCTGCTCGTGCGCTTGATGGGCGAACTGCGCGCACTGATGACCGGTCCGAGCGACAACCAGCTGGTCCGACGCCTCTTCCCGGTCGCGTATCCCGACGACGACGAGAAGGAAGCCGAGTACCAGCGCCTGATGCGCGATGAGTTGGTCACGAGCCGGCTCTCGGCGATCGACTCGGTCGTGCGCACGATCGACCCGACCGGCGAGTTCGACGGTGATGGCCCACCCGATCTCCTCGACGAGGCCCAGACGATCGCGTTCATGCAATCCATCAACGCGATCCGCCTCGTGCTGGGCTCGATGCTCGGCATCACCGACGACGAAGCAGCTGACGCAGCCGACAACGCCGACAGCCCCGAACACCACCTGTACGACTTCTTGAGCTGGCTGCTCGAGTGGACCGTGCGCTCACTGTCGCCGAACTGAGAACCCCGCACCCTCCCGAATCGCCCGGCGCAGCCGTTTCCGCTTTCGCGTCGCGGCCGCGCACTGCGTGTCCATGGGGCGACGCGGCGACGAAAAATCGGGGTTCGCGAGCGGACTATGGTTCCGCCACATCGTCGGCGGAGACGTCGTGGGGAGGAGGAAGCGGTTGGGCGTTCCACTGATTCCCGGTCGGGTGGCTTCCCGATCGCAGACTGCTCGCCGTGCAGGCGAGCAGCCGGTCGCGTGCGGCCGCCGCCGTTGGATCGTCGGTGCCGCATCGTTTGCGATCATGACCCTCGTCGTCGGCGCCGCACTTGGACACGTCCCGCTCGCCGGTTCCGCGGCCGTGGCCGTTCTGATCCCGGCGGCCGTCATCGACATCGAGCACCGTCGACTGCCCGACGTCTGGGTCGGCGGCGCGCTCGTCGCGTTGATCGCCACCCTCGCTACGCAGTGGGCCATCGGCGACCCCGTCGACACCGGCGCCGGGATTCGCAACCTGCTGGGCGGGGCGGCGGTGATGGGGCTCCCAGTGCTCGTCATGCACCTCGCGTCGCCGATGTCGATGGGCTTCGGCGACGCCAAGGCGGCCATCGTGCTCGGCGCAGCCGTCGGCACGGTCGACTGGCGACTGGGCGGCGTCGCACTGTGTCTCGCCGCACTGTCCGGAACCGCCGTCGGCTTGCTCACCCGACAGCGCACGATCGCGTTCGGTCCGTACCTCGTCGCCGGCGCATGGGTCACCCTGCTCGCCCACGAACCGATGATGCAGAGCCTCACCTCGGGAGTCGTGGGTCCATGACGGCCGCTCGTTCCGGCGCCGGATCCGCCGACACCGTGGGCCGCGGGTTCGACCC
>JBGTCW010000461.1:0-1614 GCA_041748635.1 Ilumatobacteraceae bacterium
GCGGCGCGGAACGGCGCTGGGTACCGGCGGCCGTTGGCGTCACGGATCGACAGCTCCTCGCCGTACCAGTGGCGGTGAGCGTTCGTTGCCGCCTCGACGGCGCTGATGACGTGAGTCTGGTCCATGTCGGGTTCTCCTCGTTGCGGACCGGTCACGAGCGCCGGTCGCTGCGACGATCCTGCGGGAATCGACCCCCGCAGTCTTGGAGATCACCTGGAGTAGTCGTGGAGAAGCAGGGCCGCTCCGACGCCGGATCCGCTGGACCCGCTGGATCCACTGGCTCGGCCGGAACTGATCGCCGGTCACGCTGCGTCGGTCATGCTCCGCCGGTCACACTGCTCCGGTCAGATGCAACACACAGACTGCTCCGGTCAGACTGCGCCGGTCACACTGCGCCGGTCAGACTGCGCCGGTCAGGCGGCGTCGGTCCGGCCGTACTCGCCGTCGTCGTGGTGTCGGTGGTCGTGGTTGTTGGGGTCGGGATCGTCGGGTGGTGGAGCGTGGCGGTGGTGTTGTCGGAGGTGGGGTGGTGGGTTGAAGTGGACGGCCCAGCGTTGGAGTCGTTCACCGGTGGGGTGCCGGTACCGCCCTGCTGGTGTGGGCGGCGGGCCGGTGGGTGGCCGGGCGACCGCTGCCGAGGTGAGGGTCCGGCCACGATGATCGGTGAACGTGAGCCCGTCGGGGTGTTCGGCGTCGCCGATGATGCCGAGCTGGTGGCGGTGATGCATCCGGTGGTGTGGTCTGCACACGGCGACCAGGTTCGACGGATCGTTGGTGCCGTCGTGTTCGCGGTGCACGACATGATGGACGTCGAGACGGTGCCGCGACCCGCACCCCGGCACCCGGCACCCACGGTCACGCAACAACACGTGACGTCGGGTGACAGGCGGGATCGTCGCTGACGTGTCACCGGTGGCGATCGGGGTCCCGTGACGGGTCCACAACACTGACATCGTCGAGTCACACGTGATCAGCTCACGCATCCACCCTGGCAGGCACACACCGAACGGGTCCACCAGCTCACGACGTTCGTCGACATGCACGTGGACCCGGAACCGGTCACGACGACCCGACGACCCGACCGTGTCGAGGGAACGTTGCGCCATCTCGACGAGCACCTCCGCACCCGTGGGCACACGCCCCAGATCACCGAACAACGCGTCACGGGCCTCACGCATCGCCGCGTCGACCACCAACCCGTGATCGGCGTCGAGGTCACCGTGTAACCGCCAACGACCATCATCGGTCCCCGTCAACGACACCGACTCACCCTGAGGCGCCGGCACATCCGGTGACAGATCCTCGGCCGGTGGAGGCGTCTCATCGAACGCATACGACGCCAACGTCGACCGCAACTGGGTCACCGTCGCATACCGGGCGAACTCGCACACCTCGCCATCAGCCCACCCCGGCGCCTTCGCCACGATCGGCGCCACCTGATCGATCGACAACTCGCCACGCTCGAACGCCGCGAACGTCACCGGCAACTCGGCCCGCCGCGCCGCCAAGCGCACCACCGTACGAGCATGCGACCGCGACATCCCCGCCTTCCACGCCAACCAGTGCGACGGCGTATGGATCCCCCACTGAACCCACGCACCGGACTCCAACGCC
>JBGTCW010000462.1:0-3077 GCA_041748635.1 Ilumatobacteraceae bacterium
GCCGGTGTCGTTCGCTCACCTCAGCGGTCCGCCACTGCGGACCCTCTCCACTGCGGCGGTGGCAGGCGCATGAACGTCACCGCCCACACCGGCAGCGGTCACAGCACACCCGGACCGCTGATCGTGCTCGGCCCGCCCCGATCCTCACAGACCCTGATCGCGCTCGCTGTCTCTCAGCACCCTGAATGCGACCTGGTGCTGGACACGTCATGGCTCTCCCGTCTCGGCGGCGCAGTCGTCGGCGTCCAGCCGGCAGCGACACGTCACGGCGACCGGTCAGCGCTCGGCGTCAGTTCTGACACGACGACGTTCGCTGAAGCTGCCGGTGCAGCAGCCCACCATCTCATCACCGCCGCGTTGCGGGCGAACGGCCAGCCGGCGGGTTCAGCGTGGGTGACGAGCGGGACCGTCGACTGCGCAGGTGACGCCGCGATGTTGCTCGCCATGTTCGGTGGCGGCCACATCGTGCACGCGGTCCGCCACCCTGACGCCGTCGTGAACTCGCTCGCCACCACAGCGTGCGGCGACGGACGATACGCGTCGCGAGCAGACGGATACCGGATCTGGCATGACACCACCACAGCTCTCCTCGACGTCGGTCTCGCCTACGGCAGTGGCCGTGTCACCCGTCTCATGATGTCAGACATCCACACCCAGCCCGAAGCGGCGCTCACACGATGTCTGGCACCGTTGCAACTCCGCTGGCACCCGGCGTGCCGCCGGCCGCTCAGCTCGGTGACCTGTGACGACGTGGCCCCTGTCGGGAACGAACCAACACGTTTCGCGTCCATCGACCTGTACGACCGGCTGGCCCGAGCGGACCCGACACCCCACGAGACGGGCGACCCGGCCCGTGTCGCACAGATCCGAACAGCGCAGACCGCGGCGGCGGGCGGCGACGAGCACGACCGCTATCGCCTGTTCGTGCAGCTCGCCACCCCAGGCCACGCCTCGGTCGCAGTCATCTCCAAAGGTGACCCGTCACTGATCGACGTTCCCGGGCGCCAATGTCGACACCTTCCACAAGGGCCGTCCGGAAGCTATCTCGGCCATCATCCTGCTGACAGTGATGCCGCCGTCGCCCAGATCGCCGACGCTGTCCGCGACGGTGTCCGCTACCTCGTGGTCCCCGCAGCGTCGAGCTGGTGGCTCGACCACTACCACGGTGTCGCCGAGTTCCTCGCGACCCGCTCCCGAGTGACCGCACACCACGAAAGCATCGCCACCACCTACGAGCTCCCCATCGAGGTCCCCCATGGATGAAATCGGCCGAACAAGCCCAGCGGACGGCGACCCGATCGCCACCTCGGACGGCATCAGCGGCGATGCCCGAGTGCTCGCACTGATCCCGCACTTCGGTTGCGAAGACTGGCTCGGCGGAGCGATCGAGTCGCTGCTCGCGCAAACGCGGCCCATCGACACGATCGTCGTGATCGACGACGCCTCGACGGAACCGCCCGTCGACATCGTCGCCATGTACGAGCAGGTGACGCTGCTGCGATCCGACGAGAACGTCGGCCCGTACCGGCTGATCCAACAGGTCATCGATGCCACCGACCATGACGCGATCATGTTCCAAGACGCCGACGACTGGTCGACACCGGACCGACTCGAACGCCTTCTGCTCGCGTCAGCGGCGACCGGCGCCGAGCTGCTCGGCTCCGACTACATCTTGTTCGACACGTACCGCTGGTCAGCACGACGAATCCTGTTCCCGCTCGACGCGAACGGCGCGCTCATCACCCATCCGACAGGCCACGCCCAGCAGCATCCGTCAGGACTCGTCGCTCGCAGCCTCGTCGAGCGGATCGGCGGCTACGCGACAGGCATGCGTTTCAGCGGCGACGACGAATTCTTGCGCCGTGCCGTGCACGTCGCGAAGGTCGTCAACGTGCCACGCCCGCTGTACTACCGGCGTCACCGCTCCGACTCGCTGACAACCTCGACGACAACCGGGCACGGCAGCGTCGCCCGACGAGCAGTACTGACCGAGATGGCCGAACGAGCGCGCTCCAACACAGACGCAGTCGCCTCTGGCAGAAAGCCTGACATCACGCCTCTGCGGTCGCGGCCTCCAGTCAACCTCGACCATCTGAGCGGACCGTGCCTCGAAGGATTGTGCGTGGTCGCAGCCGGCGCCATCCACCACGCACCACAACACAGCACCGCGCAGCTCCGAACGCTGCGGACACGTCCGAGTGGACGGGTCTCACCCCCGAAACCCGCCGGAGCGCAGATCGTCGTGGTTGGCGCACCAGGAGCAGGCAGCGACGCCGTTGCGTGCGCGCTCGCACAGCATCCGGCGATCGCGTATGCCGGAGACGTCCACTGGCTCTCCGAGTTCGGAGCAGCGGTCACCAGCTCGAGCGGCACCTCTGACGCAGCCAAAGTGATGGTGCCCACCACACGGCCCGGCACCCAACTCGACGCGCTCGCGCTCGACGACCGGGCCGTCGCTCGCCTCGTCAGCTCCGCTCTCGACGCAGCGATCATCGGCGGCAAACTCCCAGGCGACGACCCTGCTGGCGACTCTGCTGGCGACCCTGCTGGAGGGACGGCCGGCGTCCGGGCCTCTGACGCAGCCGCCCTGCGTTCGATCGCACGTCTGCCGTTGACGGGGGAACGACGGTGGGTGGGGACCATTCCTGCTGACCGGGCCGCCATCGACCACATCATCAGTGTGTTCCCCAAAGCCCACTTCGTCCATGTGCTCCGAGACGTCGACGAGATCGTGGGTCTCGGCGACGGCGACACCCACCCCGAACCCGACGAATGCGTCCAGAACTGGATCGACGGCGTCGACACGCTCCTCGACTTCGAAGCGGACGGTGTCGCAGATGTCGTGCGGGTCAGGTTGCGTGACGTGCTCGCAGACCCTGACGCCTCACTGGAGCGCTGCCTGGTCGCGTTGGGTGAAGACCACGCCGCCGAGGTCGCCCGCCCGTTCTCGCCAGCGTCGGCCAGTTTCGACATGCCACCACGCCATCAGGGCGTCACGAACGAGGCCCGGCGTCTGTCCACTGCCCTGGTCGGCCCGTCACCGCGTTCGCACATCCCGATCGGCGCCACACTGGCGT
>JBGTCW010000463.1:0-2651 GCA_041748635.1 Ilumatobacteraceae bacterium
CGTGCTGCTCGGCGGAGCGGATGGTCCCGTCACGCCCGGTTCTCGAGTGCCGGCGTTCACGTTCCCCGAGCAGGCCGCCGCGGTGCTCGGTCGCTCGCATGCATACGCACGTTGGCGACGCCACGAGGCCGAGGCCGCACCCGACGTGGCGCGCCCTGTCAATCCCGCGGCTGCACATGCGATCATCACCGCCGCCGTGGCGTCGATCGACGAACCCGGTGGCGAGGCGAAGGTCGATCTGACCACCAAGCGCCGGCTCCTCGCCGCCTACGGCATCGAAATGGCCGTGGCCACCGAGTCCGACCCCGAACGGGCGATCGAGGACGCTTCGGAGATCGGCTATCCGATCGCACTCAAGGCAGTCCGGCGACGCCCGGGCCGCTCGGCGCGAGCAGGCGTGGCACTCGACCTCAGCACCGACGGCGACATCCTCGAAGCAATCGAGGTGATGAGCGACTCGCTGGGCAACGACGCACGTGACCTCATCGTGCAGGCGATGACCTCGCCAGGTGTCGACGTGCGGATTCGATGCGAACACGACGACCGCCTCGGAGCGATCGTCTCGATCGGGCTCGGCGGCGCTCAGGCCGACGCGATCGACGACCGCACGAGTCGGCTGGCCCCGGTGTCGCCGGCGAGCGCGGCCGCGATGTTGACCGAGACTCGTCTCACGGCCGCACTCGACGCCGCCGGCTTCGACTCGTCCATGCTGGTCGACGCCGTCGTCGCCGCAGCACAGCTCGCATCGGACCATCCGGAGATCGCCGAACTCGATCTCAACCCAGTGATCGTGTCCGAGCTCGGGGCGGTCGTCACCGACGTCGTGATCCGGGTGATGGCACACAGCGTGGACGACGCTCCGCTACGCCGACTCGACTGATCGACCGATCGGCCACACTGGTCGCATGCGTCTCGGAATCGTCGTCCCCCTCGTCGTTCTGCCGATCCTGATCGTCGTGGGCTTTCTCTGGTATCGGCGATCGATGGCCGATCTGCGACCGACCGAGGCCGCACCGGTGTCGGGGGTTCGGCTGACGGCCGAAGCACTCCACCGTGCACCGTCGCCGCCCTGGAGAGTGGTGTACGAGACCGGCGCTCTCGGCGGAGTGGACCACGTCGTCATCGGGCCGGCCGGCGTCGTTGCGATCACCACGGTCGTTGCGGATCGGCCCGAACCCATCGAGCAGGACGCCCGTGACGCAGCGAGATTGCTCGGCGAGGCGGCGATGACCCGCCTTCCCGTCACCGAGCTGCTGCGCTCCGTCGGCGCCGGTTGCGATCGATCGGCAACCGTCTACTGGGGCACCCCCGACCTCCGTCGACCTGCCGCCGTCGAGTCCGCGCCCGGCAACGATCTCGTCGAGGGGCAACGCCTCCACGACTGGCTCGCAGCGCTGGTCGGGCAGACCGACTCGCCGCTCGATCAAGTACGGATCGACACGATCTGGCGGACGATCGTGGTCGGCATCGGTCGACCCGACCCGGGCATCGGCAACTAGTGCCGAGTCAGGCAACGCACGGTTTGTGACGTGACTCTGATAAGGCGGTCGGGGGGACGCGGGGTTCCTCACCCGCTGGATCGACCAGTCGTGGCAATGTGTGATGGTGGCTGCGGCGTCCGGGTGGGTGTTGGACTTGGTGCGAGCGCCAGTCTTGCGGCGGTTGCGGAGCGTCGCCGGCTCTGTTGTTACCTCTACCGGTACGGATCGCGACCGGTGAGACCGAGGAACGTCGTCATTGCGTCGGCGTCAGGTTTCACCTCAACCGCAGCGCCCATCAGACCCATCCCACGTAACGTCTCGGCCATCGACGCGATCGTTGCGAGCGAGGCGACAGCGACCTCTTCACTGCAGCACGGCTCGATCCCGACTGCCTGTGCGATATCCCACGTGTGAACGAGCGGGTCCCATTGGGCGAAGGCGAGGACCTCGTCGAACGGGCTCTCGCCGAACCAATACGACCCGACCCGGTTGATGGTGTCGGGGCGGTCGACCGAATCGAAGAAGCGGTCTCGGCACGCGTTCCACAGTCCAACTGGGTCGTCGCCCGGACCAGCCGAGTCCGGCCACGCCACAGCGCCGGTGCGAGCCATTTGCGCTACCGCATTGATCACGCCCACCTGATGGACCAGCACGTCGCGAGCAGACCATCCTTCGCACGGCGACGGCGCGTCCCACCGGTCTGCAGGGACCCGCTGGACGACAGCATCGAACCCGTACAGGGCTGTGGTGTAGTTGCGCAGGTTCTGGCTCATGACGGTCTCCCAACCGAGCCCGCCCCCCGTTGGGCCCGCCGGCACGCTACCAGCCTCGTCGAACAGCATTCGACGGAGGAAGCCGCCGGGCGAGCAAGGAACGTCAGCCCGGTCCTCACGCCGTGCCGTGACTGTTGCACGGGTCCTCCCGTGAGCATCGCCGCCAGAATCGAATGAGCCGCGTCGGAAGCCGGTATGGGACGCGCTCAGGTCAGTTCGTGTGGTGATGGCATGAGTTGTGCCGACCGAGCGGCTCACATCGCTGGCGGGGTGCCTCCGGTGTGCGCATACGTCTTGCACGTGATCCACCAGCGGCCGTCGATACGACAGACGGTGAAGTAGTCGACGAAGTCGCAGCCGAAGTAGTCCGTCTCGACCAGCACGGCGACTCCTGCGT
>JBGTCW010000464.1:0-3543 GCA_041748635.1 Ilumatobacteraceae bacterium
GACAGCACCAGCGACGTCGGCGCAATCGCCGAAGGCGACTGGATCGGCCTGGTCCGCGGCGAGGGCATCGTCGCCGTCGCCGACTCGGTCGATGGCGCATCGACGGCGCTGCTCGATGCGATCGTGGGTGACTCGGCCGAATTGGTCACCGTGATCACGGGCGCCGGCGCCAGCGACGATGTCACCGCCCGAGTGGTCGGCTGGCTCGGCGATCACCGTGGCGACGTCCACGTCGACGTCCACCACGGCGGCCAACCCTTGTACCCCTACCTCTTCGGCGTCGAGTGAGTTCGCAGTCGGGTGACTGAGCTCGCATTCGGTGATCTCGCCGAGATCGATGTCGGCCGACTCAAGGGCGTCGGCGACAAGAAGCGTGCGGCGCTCGCTGCGGTCGGCGTCGACACGTTGCTCGATCTCCTCACGTACTACCCGCGGCGATGGGTCGACCGATCGAACGAAGCCCGCATCGCCGACCTCGTGCCGGGCGAGGAAGCGCTCGTGTTGGCCACCGTCCGGTCGGTGACCAAGCGCGCCACCCGAAACCGGCGGACGATGGTCAACGTCAACGTCGGCGACGGATCCGGTCGGCTCGATGTGGTCTTCTTCAACCAACCGTGGCGTGAACGTCAGCTTCGTGACGGTCTCCAGATCGCACTGTTCGGCAAGGCCGACGTGTACCGAGGTGGTCTCCAGATGGCCAATCCGGTGGTCGATCTGATCGGCGACCGAACCGGTCGGATCGTCCCGATCTACCCGCAGAGCGAGAAGGCCCAGATCAACACCTGGGAGATCGCCGGGTGGGTCGAGGAGGCGCTGCGTCGGTGTCGTGAGCGAGGGATCGCCGATCCGGTCCCACTGGCGATCCGGCAGCGACTCGCGCTGGTCGGCCGATTCGACGCGCTGTCGAACATCCATTTGCCGGAATCGATCAGCGAGAAGGAACAGGCCCGTCGGCGCCTCGCGTTCGACGAACTCTTGCGGGTGCAGTTGGTGCTGGTCCTGCGCAAACGGGCGCTGGAGCGCGACCAGCGCGGTATCGCCCACACCCTCGACGGCGAGCTGGTGCCCCGGTTCCTCGAGGCGTTGCAGTTTCCCCTCACCGGAGCACAACAGCGTGCGATCGCCGAGATCGAACGTGATCTCGTGGCCCCGCATCCGATGCACCGACTGCTGCAGGGCGATGTCGGATCCGGCAAGACGGTCGTCGCGGTCGACACGATGATGGTCGCAGTTCAAGGTGGCCATCAAGCAGCGCTGATGGCGCCGACCGAGGTGCTCGCCGAGCAACACGCAACGGGCGTGCGGGCGTTGCTCGACGGGGTGAGCGTGCCCGACCCCGGCAATCTCTTCGGTGACCGACCGCTACGCGTCGAGCTGCTCACCAATCGAATCACCGGCTCGGCACGCAAGGAGGTGCTCGCCGGCCTCGCAGACGGGTCGGTCGACATCGCCATCGGGACCCATGCGTTGATCCAGGACGCAGTCGGCTTCTCGAGTCTCGGTGTCGTGGTGGTCGACGAACAGCATCGCTTCGGTGTCGAGCAGCGCGCGGCCCTGCGAGCCAAGACCGTCGGCGGTGCGGTGCCGGACATGCTGGTCATGACGGCGACGCCGATCCCGCGGACGGCCGCGATGACCGTGTACGGCGATCTGGACGTCAGCGTGCTCGACGAGTTGCCGCCGGGCCGGACACCGATCGTCACGAGATGGGCCGAGGGCCCGTTGCTGGAGGGGGAGGCCTGGGCCGACGTCCGCTCGGAGGTTGCAGCGGGCCGCCAGGCCTACGTCGTGTGTCCGCTGATCGGCGAGAGCGACAAGCTCGAGGTCGCGTCGGCCGAGGAGACCTTCGAGCGGTTGCGTCACGACGAACTCGCTGGGCTGCGACTCGGCCTGCTCCACGGTCGCCTCACGCCGGGCGAGAAGGAGTCGACCATGAGTTCGTTCCGCAGCGGCGAACTTGACGTGCTCGTGGCCACGACGGTGATCGAGGTCGGCGTCGACGTGCCCAATGCGACGGTGATGGTGATCCTCGATGCTGATCGGTTCGGCATCGCCCAGCTGCATCAGCTCCGCGGGCGTGTGGGCCGTGGCGCCCATCGGTCGACGTGCTGGCTCGTCACCCAGCAGCGCAACGAACCCGGCGATCCCATCGACAATCCCCGGGTCGAGGCGCTCGTGGCGACCACGGATGGCTTCGAGCTCGCCGAGATCGATCTCGAGCTCCGCGGCGAGGGCACGCTGATGTCGACGTCGCAGAAGGGTCGCAGCGACCTGAAGCTGGCGTCGTTGCGCCGGGACCGCCACCTGGTGGAACTCGCCCGTGAAGCGGCGTTCGAGATCGTCGATGCCGACCTGGAACTCGCAGCCCACCCGGGGCTTGCCGGCGAACTGACACTGCTGTTCACCGAGGACGACGAGGAGTTCCTCGCCAAGAGCTGACATGTAACGATTGGTGTCTGACACCAACCGTTACATGTCGCGGGTGGGGAGATCGCCGCGGGCGTTCTCCTCGTCGTCCTCGTCGGTCATGACGAGGTCCCAGCGGTCGAGGCAGTCCTCGCAGCGATATGCCACGACGTCGCCGACTTCCCAGATGCCGTCCTCGGGCGGGTGGGTCAGCAGGAAGCAGCGGCCACCGCAGTCGATGCAGATGATCTGGGGTGATGGCCTGAGCACTCCACCAGCATGGCGCATCGCGTCGTAGCCTGCCCGCATGCGTGTCGTGGCCGGAGAGTTGGGAGGACGACGACTGGTGGCGCCCGGTGGTACGGCGACTCGTCCCACCACCGACCGGGTCCGCGAGGCGATCTTCAACTCGCTCGGCAGTGCCGGGCTCCTCGATGGCGCCGTGGTCGCCGACCTGTTCGCCGGGAGCGGCGCCGTCGGCATCGAAGCGCTTTCGCGTGGAGCGGCGCGCTGCATCTTCGTCGAACGTGATCGGGCCGCACTGCGAGCGCTCGCCGACAACATCGACGAGCTCGACCTGAACGACCGATCGAAGGTGATCTCCGGCGATGCGATGTCGGCCGCAGCAACCATCGACGCCGACATCGTGCTGGCCGACCCGCCATACGGCTTCGACGACTGGAACGCGTTGCTCGGTCGCGTGCGTGCCGATGTGGTCGTGGCCGAATCGGGAGCGGTCGTCGAGCCACCGCCCGGCTGGACCGTGTGGCGCGACAAGAAGTACGGCCGAACGCGGGTGACCTTCCTCGAGCGGACCCTTCCAGACGGAACCGACATCGCCAACGGGGCCGATGCGGGAGCAGTAGGGTCAGCAACCCAATGACGAGCGGACCGACTTCGCTGAGGGTGTTGTACCCGGGCAGCTTCGACCCGATCCACCTCGGCCACATCGACGTGATCGAACAGGCGCACGAGCTGTTCGGCGGAGTGGTCGTCGCGATCATGCACAACCACGCGAAGGCATCGGGGCTGTTCGGCATCGACGAGCGCGTCGAGATGGCGACGACGGCGCTGGCGCATCTCGACGGTGTGACGGTGGTTGCTCAGACCGGCCTGGCGGTGCAGGCGGCGCAGCGC
>JBGTCW010000465.1:0-1729 GCA_041748635.1 Ilumatobacteraceae bacterium
CACCTTGGTCTGGACCTCGGGCAGGTGGGCCCAGGTGTCGTGGCCGCCACCCGTGTCGAACGTGCGGGCCTCGTGTTCCGGGTCGCACTTCAAGCGGACGCCCTCGGGCGCCGGCCGGAAGCCGTGGCCGACGTAGAGACGCAGTACGTCGGGGTCGAACGCCATCATCGGCGGCTTGGAGGAGTAGTTGGCGATCGCCTCGTCGAACGACGCGAACGACGTCCGACGCTTCCGCGCTCCCCGCGACAGGATCGTTCCGTTGTTCTCGGTGCCGCCGTGCGGGTCGATCTCGCGGGGTGGGAACACGATCGGCTCGAACGCCACGATCACGTCGAACAACCCGGGAGAGCGATCTGCCGCCATGAGCAGGCCTGCACCGCCCATCGAGTGACCGAAGCCGACGAGCCCACCGGCGGGGGCAATCGCCCGCGCCGCCGCCAGTGCGTCGTCGCCGTATCGGGTCCAGTCGACCTCCCAGTCGTCGGGTCGAGCGGTGTCGCCGTGGCCCCGATAGTCGAGCCCGTAGGCGGTGAACTGGTCCGTCAGCTCATCCGCGATCGGGAGGTAGCAATGGCCGTGGAACCCGGTGGCGTGCGACAGCAGCAGGGGACGACCGCTTCCACCGAACTCGTGAACCGCAACGTTGACGTGGTCGGAGGAGGCGACGCGCACCGAGCCATCATGGCGACGGTTCGCGGCCGAGCGCCAATCGCCGTACACGACGTGCCTGGCACAACGTGTACGTCAGGTCGGCTTGGGTTCGCGGGGGAGTCCGAGGAGGCGTTCGCCGATGATGTTGCGTTGGACCTGGCTCGATCCGCCGGCGATCCGACCACCGGGAGCGGCAAGCATGCCGGCGGCGCTCGCGCCGGCGAGCATCGCCGCTGGTCCGTCGAGGTCACCTCGCAGCATCGCCACCTCGAACATCATCTCCGTGATCCCGAGCTTCATGAGCGAGGCCGCCGTCGATGCAACTGGCCCTTGGCGCTGTGCCATCGCCTTCAATGCGCTGCCCTGCGCGAGCAGTGTCGCCAGCGACTGCCGTTCGACGGCCGTCAGGTCGCGCCCTTCGGCGAGGTGCGCCATCTGGTCGAGACGCCATTCGAGTCCGATCACCGAGGTGCCGATGTGGCCGCGCTCACTCGTGAGCACCGCCATGCCGACGCCCCATCCGCCGTGCAGCGGCCCGAGCAGACAGTCGATCGGCAGCGAGACGTCGGTGAAGAACACCTCGTCGAACTCGGCCTCGCCGGTCATCTGGCGCAGCGGCCGCACCTCGATACCGGGCAGGTCCATGGGGCACAGGAAGAACGAGATGCCCTCGTGCTTCGGCGCGCCGTTCTCGCCGGTCGGGTCGACCGGCCGTGTGCGCGCCATCAGGATGCCCCAGTTGCTGTAGCGGCCGCCCGAGCACCAGACCTTCTGGCCGTTGACGATGAAGCGATCGCCGTCGAGTTCGGCCCGCGTCGACAGCGACCCGAGATCGCTCCCGGCGCCCGGCTCGGAGAAGAGCTGACACCAGACGTGCTCGGTGGCGAGCGTCGAGCGGAGGTGGGTCGCCTGCTGCTCGGGCGTGCCGTAGCGCAAGATGGCGCCACCTGCGAGCACGAAGCCAACCATGTTGAACACCGCCGGAACGCCGGCGCGGGCGCATTCGAGCAGCCAGACGCCGTTGTGATCGGCGCTCAGGCCGCGGCCTTCGTGGTCGGCCGGCCAGTGGATGCCGGCC
>JBGTCW010000466.1:0-2850 GCA_041748635.1 Ilumatobacteraceae bacterium
GGGTCGGTTCGCCGACGCACCGGCGCCGCAACCGTGCCGTTTGGTGGCCGACCGGAACGCGCAGGGAGTTCTCCGGCGACGCCGAGCAGCGGCTCGCGAAACGCGAGGTTCACCTGGACCGGACCGCGATTCGCATGGGTCCAGGCATCGATCGCCAGCTCGCGCCACAGCGATCGCTCGCCGTGCTCGGGGACCCCGGGATCGCACGACCACACCACGTGGCGTCCGTACAGATCGATCTGATCGATCGTCTGCGGCGCGCCGACGCCACGCAGTTCCTCCGGCCGGTCGGCGGTGAGCACGATCATCGGGATCTCCGACAGGCCCGCTTCGACCACGGCCGGGAAGAAGTTCGCCGCCGCGGTGCCGCTCGTGCACAGCAAGAGTGCGGGGCTGGCGTCGACGGCGAGGCCGAGGGCGACGAACGCCGCCGATCGCTCGTCGTGCAGTACGTGGACACGTAGTTCCGCACGGTCGGTCATCGCGAGCGCCATGGGTGTCGACCGCGAGCCGGGAGCGACCACAGCGTGGCGGACGCCGAGCGCGATCCATTCGTCGACAAGGGTCGCACAGAACGTCGCCTGCACGTCCTCGGGGCGGGGATCTGCGGCGCCGACCATTGCCGCCAGACGATAGGCGCATACCGTGGGGAACATGACGGTGATCTCGAACATGGACTCGACCCGGCCGACCGTGACCGTCGAGGTGTGGTCCGACGTCGTGTGCCCGTGGTGCTACATCGGCAAACGCAAGTTCGCTTCGGGACTCGCCCAGGTCGAGGCCGAATTGACCGCGGCCGGCGTCGCCGTTGACTTCGCCGTGTCGTATCACCCCTATCAGCTCGACCCGACGGCGTCGCCGGGCGCCGCTGCTCCGGTGATCGAGGCGTACGCGAAGAAGTTCGGCGGCCCCGAACAGGCAGCGGCCATCATCGCCAACGTGACCGGTCGCGCCGCCGAGGTCGGCCTCGAGTTCCGGATGGATCGAGCACTGCGCGCCAACACGCTGCTCGCCCACCGGCTGATCTGGCTGGCCGCCCAGCCCGACTCCCCGGTGTCGCAGGACACGATGAAGGAACGTCTGCTCGAGGCGTACTTCCACGACGGGCTGAACATCGGTGACCCGGACGTGCTCGCCGACTGTGCCGCCGAGATCGGCTACAACCGCACGGACGCCTACGAGTTCCTCGCGTCGACACGCGGCACCGACGAGGTGCGAGCCGAACTCGACACCGCGAGCGACCAGGGAATCACCGCCGTGCCCACGTACGTCATCAACGGTCGATGGGCGGTCCCCGGCGCGCAGGAACCCGAGACGTTCGCACAGGTGCTGCGCAAGATGGCCGATCAGGCCATCGCTGAGCAGGGGTGATGTCCCACTTCGTCCTGGCGCACGGCTTCACGCAGACCGCCCGCTCGTGGTCGACGATCGAGCAGCTCGTGCGCTCTCAGCTTCCTGACGCCCGGACCATGGCGATCGACCTGCCCGGTCACGGCGACACCGAGCCTCCTGCGGACGATGACCTGTGGGCGAGCGCCCGGCGGCTGGTCGACCGTGGCGGCGTCGGCACGTACGTCGGATACTCGATGGGTGGGCGCGTCGCGTTGCACGCTGCGTTGCTGGGTTCGAACGCGGTCCAGTGTCTGGTGCTGATCGGGGCCACCGCCGGCATCGACGACCCCGCCGAGCGAGAGACCCGGCGGATCGCCGACGACGCGCTGGCGACCAGGATCGAGTCGATCGGTGTTCCAGCGTTCCTCGACGAGTGGCTTCGCAACCCACTCTTCGCCGGGTTGACGGAGGCCGCCGCACGGCGCTCGGATCGTCTGCGCAACACCGCGGCGGGGCTCGCGGCGAGTTTGCGGGCGACCGGAACCGGGATGCAGGAGCCGCTGTGGGACCGGCTCGGCGAGATCACGGTGCCAGTGCTCGTGCTCGTCGGTGAGCGCGACGACAAGTTCGCGGCGATCGGTCGACGGCTGGTCGACGCGATCGGTGACGCGACGTTCACCTCGATCCCCGACGCCGGCCACAGCGTGCACCTCGAGCAGCCCGAGGCCACCGTCGACGCCATCATCGCCTGGCTCAGCAACTCCCAGCGATGAGCGAGACCCTCGCATGCGCCGGTTTCGCTCATCACACGGCTCAGAGAGCGAGGCCGAGAGCGATGAGGGCACCCCACGCGAGTTGCAGTCGGCCGGTGTCGCCGAGCACCCCGATCAACGAACGGCCGGAGGCGCCGCCGAGGACTGCCCGCACGGGGGCAACGGCGAGCGGGAGGGCCACCAATCCGAGCAGGCTGGGAATCCGCCAAGCAGCGGCGACGATCGACAGCACGAACGCAAGCCCGATCAGCGCAACGTACAACCACCGGCTCCACTCGTCGCCGAGCCGGACGGCGAGTGTTCGCTTGCCGACCTCTCGATCGGTGGGGATGTCGCGCAGGTTGTTGATCACCAGCAGCGCGCACGCAAGCGCGCCGGCTGCGCACCCGACGACGACGGACAGCGAGGTCACCTCCTCGATCGCGGCATAGGTGGTGCCGGCTGTCGCGACGAGCCCGAAGAAGACGAACACGAACAGTTCCCCGAGGCCGAGGTAGCCGTACGGCCGAGGGCCGCCGGTGTAGAACCAGCCAGCGGCGATCGCTGCGGCACCGACGGCGAGCAGCCAGAGCGAGGTATCGAGTGCGATCGCCAGCCCGGCGAGCGCAGCAACACCGAACGACATCATCGCCGCCCGCTTGACCGATCGAGGGGTGGCGAGCCCACTCGCGACGAGGCGGGTGGGTCCGACGCGCACGTCGTCGGTGCCGCAGCGATCGCCGCTGGCTGGTTCTACACCGGCGGC
>JBGTCW010000467.1:0-5458 GCA_041748635.1 Ilumatobacteraceae bacterium
GACGGATCCTCGATCGATCTGGTTCGCCCTCCCGCTGATCGCGCTGGTCTGCGCCGTGGCCGGGCTGGTGCTCGCCGTCCGGGGCAGGCGCTTCGCTGCAGACGCCGCGCTGTTGCTCGTCGGGGTCGAACTCGCCGTGTGGGGGTTTGTCAAGCGAGACGGTCTCTCGGCGGCGATCATCCCGACCGCGGCGCCGTTCTGGCTCGATCGCTTCGCTACCGCGCTGGCGCTGGTCGGCGGCCTTGGCGTCGCGGGGCTCGCGCTGTGGTGGCTGTTCGCCGTGCCTCAGCGATTCCAGGGAGCCGACGGGCTCGCCGCGCCCGGCCCGCCCGTGAGCACCTCGCAGCCGTCGTCGGTCACGAGGACGGTGTGCTCGAACTGGGCGGTCCGTCGCCCGTCGGCGGTCACCGCCGTCCAGTCGTCGTCCCACAGCTTGTAGCTCACCGTGCCGAGCGTGATCATCGGCTCGATGGTGAACGTCATGCCGGGTCGCATGATGGTGGACGCCCGTGAGTCGTAGTAGTGCAGCACCTGCAGGTCGGTGTGGAACTGCTCGCCGATGCCGTGGCCGACGAACGCTCGCACCACGCCGTAGCGGTACTTCTTGGCGTGATCCTCGATCGCCCGACCGATGTCGCTGATCGGACGGCCGGGCTTGACGGCCTCGATGCCGTACCACGTGCACGCCTCGGTGACCTCGACGAGTTGGCGGCTCTCGGGATCGACGTCGCCGACGAAGAACGTGGCGTTGGTGTCGCCGTGGACGCCGCCGATATAGCCGGTGACGTCGATGTTGCAGATGTCACCGTCCTGCAGCACACGCGAGTCGGGGATGCCGTGACAGATGACCTCGTTCACCGACGTGCACGACGCCTTCGGGTACCCGTGGTAGTTGATGGTCGAGGGGTAGGCACCGCGCTCGATGAACATCTCGTGCACGCGCAGGTCGATCTCCTCGGTGGTGATCCCGGGCGTCACCATCTCGCCGGCCAGTCGGAGCACCTCGGCTGCGACCTTGCCGGCGTGGCGCATGGCCTCGATCGTGTCGGGGGCCTTGATCCGTGGTTCGTCCCAAGGGGACACCTCGCCGGTGTCGGCGTATGGCGGGCGGGCGATCGTGTCGGGGACGCTGCGCATCGGGGTGACGACCCCGGGGAGCACGCGGCCCTCCGACTTCTTGTGGCACCGCTTGTACTTGCGGCCGCTGGCGCACCAGCACGGATCGTTCGCCTTCGGCAAGGTGGCGGGGGCGGTCGCCGTTGCAGACATGCGCCCAGGATACGCGGCGCGACTACGTTCGTGCGTCGCTCGCCGGGCGCGCCTAGCCTGTCGGCCGTGTCCCAGGAAGAGGTCCTCGTCCCCAACGGCATGTCGCCGTTGCTGGCCCTTCCGTCGATGGACGCCGACCGTGAGCGCATCGAAGCGGCGATGCATGCCGCGGTCGTCACCCCTGACGCGTATCTCAACGAGATCGCCTCGCACCTGATCGTCGCTGGGGGCAAGCGGCTCCGACCGGTGTTGGCCGTCGCCGGTGCCCAGATCTTCGCCCATCCGGCGAGCCACGACGTCGTTCGGGGCGGCGTTGCGTGCGAACTGGTTCATCTCGGCTCGCTCTATCACGATGACGTGATGGACGAGGCCGACACGCGCCGAGGCGTCGAGACGGTCAACGCCAAGTGGGGAAACCTGCAGGCGATCCTCGCCGGCGACTTCCTGCTGTCGCGGGCGTCCGAGATCGCTGCGTCGTTGGGCACCGAGGTCGCGGGTCTTCTCGCTCGCACGATCGGCTGGCTCTGCGAGGGCCAGATCGAGGAACTCCGCCACACCTACGACCGGTCGCGCACCGAGGCCAGCTATCTGGCGTCGATCCACGGCAAGACGGCGTCGCTGTACGGCACGGCGGCCCGGATCGGTGGCATCGTCGCCGGTCACGATCGTCCGGTCATCGACGCGCTCACCGAGTACGGCAACGCGTTCGGCACCGTCTTCCAGATCGTCGACGACATCTTGGACATCACCGCCACCGATGCCCAGCTCGGCAAGCCTGCCGGCCACGACATCGTCGAAGGGGTGTACACGCTTCCGGTGCTACGCACGCTGGCGCTCGACAACGCGTCCTCGGCGGAGTTGGCCGAACTGCTCGGCTCGCCGCTCGACCCTGCGGCTCAGGACAAGGCGCTGGCGATCGTGCGCTCGAACGACGGGCTGGCTTCGGCCGTCGACACCGCCCGCGAGTACGTCCGTCGCGCCGAGGCGTGCTGCGACGACTTCCCCGACACCGACGCGACCGCTGCACTGCGCGCTGCGCCGGGTGCACTCGTCGAGTCGGTCGCCGTCACCGCCTGAGCAGCTGATGCATGTCGTGATCGTGGGCGCGGGTGAGGTGGGCTGGTACCTCGCTCAACGCCTCGGCGCCGAGGGCCACGACGTGGTGGTGGTCGAGCAGAACGAGGTGATCGCAGCAGCGATCGGTGCCGAACTCGACGTCCAGGTCGTGGTCGGCAGCGCCACCGTGCCGTCGACGCTGCGGGCGGCGGGCATCGAGCGCGCCGATCTGCTGGCCGGCGTCACCCAGAACGACGAGGTCAACCTCCTTGCGTCGCTGCTGGCCAAGGAGTTCGGCGTCGCTCAGACCGTGGTGCGCATCCAGACCGAGGAACTTCGCGGCCCGCTCGGCGAGCGCCTCCTCGCCACGATGGGCGCCGACGTGATCATCGATCCGGATGCCGACACCGCCGACGAGATCATGGAGCTGGCGCACGTGTCCGGCGCCGACGAGGTCTATCCGATGTCGAATGGTGAACTGCTCGTCCTCGGTGCCGTCGTGGGAGCGTCGTCGCCGCTCGCCGGCCACGACCTCGCCGAGATCGGACGCTCGTTCGAACCGAACTGGAAGTTCCTGTTCGGGGCGCTCACTCGCAACGGTGAGACGGTGATCCCGCGGGGCGATCAGGTGCTCGAGGCCGGCGATCACGTGCGAGTCCTCACCACCCGGTCGGCTCGCCGCGAGATCATCGAGCTGCTCGGCGCCGCCACCCGACGGGCTCGGCGTGTGATGGTCCTCGGCGGGGGAGCGGTCGGGACCCGGGTGGCAGAACGGCTCCAAGGCGAGGGTGCCACCGTCGTACTCATCGAGAACGATCCGGCTCGGGCCAAGGCGTTGAGCGAACGGTTGACGCGGGTGACGGTGGTGCAGGGTGACATCACCGACACCGAGCTGCTTCTCGAGGAGTCGGTCGCGCAGATGGATCTGGTCATCGCCGCCACCGGCGACGACGCGTCGAACGTGCTCGCGTGCGCGTACGCGGCCGCCGAAGGTGACGCGTTCACCGTGGCGGTCCTGCACCGCTTGGCGCTGCTACCGCTCGTGCGTCAGTTCGGCATCGACGCCGCCCTCAGCCCGCGCACCGCGTCGGCCAATGCGGTGCTGCGTCACATCCGGGGCGGCACCGCGTCGGTGGCGACGTTCCTCGAGAGCGACGTCGAGGTCAACGAGTTCGAGATCGAGTCGGGCAGTGCGGCCGATGGCATCGTCGTGGCCAATCTGCACCTGCGCCATTCGGTGCTGCTCGGCGCGGTCACGCGGCCCGACGGCGGTGTCGAGATCGTTCGAGGACACACGCAGCTGAACGCCGGCGACCACGTGGTGGTGTTCTCGAGGCCCGACGCCCTTGCGGTGACACGCAAGGCGTTCTCCGCGTGACGCTCACCGCGAGGTCGGCCTTCCCCATGCGCGGGTTCGGACAGCGTGGTCAACAGTTGCTCGCACCGAGGCGGTACCCGTCGCTCGTGGCAAACATCGTCGGCCTGACCGTCGCCGTGGTCGGCATCGGCATCGCCGCGTCCGGTGTGGTGGACGCCATCGACGGTGGGCCCGATGTGCTGGTGCTGCTCGCGACCGGCGTCGTCGTGTGGGCGGTCGGCACGTTCATGTGGCGGGCAACGATGGTGCCCAAGCAGATCCGCATCCTCGATGTGTTCACCACCGTCACGCTCGCCTGGATCGCGATGGCGATCGCGGGGGCGATCCCGTACCTGCTCACGGGTCACTTCGACCGGATCGACGACGCGCTGTTCGAGTCGATCTCGGGGTTCACCACCACCGGTGCCACGGTCACCGCAGACATCGAGGCGACGTCGCAGGGGTTGCTGTTCTGGCGTTCGACCACGCAGTGGATGGGCGGCATGGGCGTGATCGTGTTGGTGGTGGCGGTGCTCCCGACCGTCGGCTCTGGCGGGATGAGCCTGTTGACCGCCGAAGCACCCGGGCCGACCGGCGAGCGGCTGACCCCGCGGGTGCGTGAGACGGCCCGTCGGCTCTGGGCGGTGTACATCGGCTTCACGCTCGTGCTGGCGGCGCTCTACGCCAGCGCGGGAATGAGCCTGTACGACGCGGTCTCGCACAGCTTCACCACGGTCTCGACCGGAGGGTTCTCGCCGTACCAGGACTCGATCGGCGCGTTCGACTCAGCGACGATCGAGTGGATCTGCATCGTCGCGATGCTCTTCGCCGGGGGGAGCTTCACGCTGTACTACCGGGCGCTGCGACGCAACCCGAAACCGTTGTTGCGATCGTCGGAGTTCCGCGTCTATCTCCTCGTGGTCGCGGCGATCACGCTGTGGGCGTTCGTCGCATCGGGCAACGGCGGCGGGCAGGCCGCCGGGTTCCGTGACGCCTTGTTCACGACCACATCGACGGTGACGACCACGGGCTACGTCAGCACCGAGTACGGCCTGTGGAGCGACACCGCGCAGCTGTTCCTGCTCCTGGCCATGCCGATCGGCGCGATGGCGGGATCGACGGCCGGTGGCATCAAGATCGTGCGGGTGATGGCGGTCGGGAGCTTCGCCCATCGCGAGGCGTTGCGTCACCTCCACCCTCACCTGGTGCGTCCGGTGCGCGTCGGCAATGGCATCCTGCCCGACGAGGTCGCCAGGCGTGTGGTGGGCTTCGTGATCCTGGCGCTCGCGATCTTCGGTGGTGGTGCCGTGCTCATCTCGGCCACGGGCCCCGACATGATCACGTCGTTCTCGGCGTCGGCGACGGCGTTCGGCAACGTCGGCCCTGGTCTCGGTTCGCTTGACCACGCTGGCGACTTCCTCGCGATCCCGGCGGCCGGCCGTGCCATCGCGATGGTGCAGATGCTGCTGGGGCGCCTCGAGATCTACCCCGTGATCCTCGCGCTCTCGGTCGTGACCCTGCGCCTGCCGCGCGCCCTCCGCTCCCGCCGCCACCCGGACTGAGCGTTGGTTAGAGCGGCGGTTACGCGGTGCCTGGCAGCGGCGTGACCGGTTGGCGGCCGGCGAGGGAAGCGCCAGCGACGAGTCGGCGACGAGGCCGACCAACCGTTCCCCACCACCGGACTGCGGTGAGGCCTCGTTTACCAGGACGGCGCGAACTTGCTGATCGCGCTGGCGAGGGCGTAGGCGCGCTCGGCGCCGCCCGGGCGGCCGTCGC
>JBGTCW010000468.1:0-1921 GCA_041748635.1 Ilumatobacteraceae bacterium
CGCGAGCGCCAAACAGGTGCTCGGGCCCGACGACGTGCGACGAGCCGTCACCCGGATGGCGCACGAGATCATCGAGCGAAACGGTGGGGTCTCCGGCGTGGTCCTCGTCGGGATCGCTGTCGGCGGTGTCTGGCTGGCCGAAAACCTCGGCGCCGAGATCGATCGCATCATCGCCACCGGCGACGAGACGGGCGTTTCCGTCCGGGTCGGTTCGGTCGATGCGAGCCTCTACCGCGACGACATCGGGCTCCGTCCCGTGAGCCCTGGAGCGGTCAGCGATCTGCCGGGCGACATCGACGGCGCCACCGTCGTGCTCGTCGACGACGTGCTGTACACGGGACGAACCGTACGAGCGGCACTCGACGCGGTCGCCGACTACGGCCGCCCGCGGGCGGTGCAGTTGGCTGTCCTCGTCGACCGTGGCCACCGCGAGCTTCCGATCCGCCCGGACTTCGTCGGCAAGAACCTGCCGACGAGCAGCGACGAGGACGTTCGTGCCACTGTCGACGGGGTGACGATCTCGTGAGCCCGACACGGTCGCTGCTCACCATCGAGGATCTCGGCGCCGACGGCATCGTGCGGATTCTCGATCTGGCCGACCACATGGCCGAGGTGAACCGGCGACCGAACCCGAAGGTTCCGGCGCTGCGCGGCAAGACCGTCTGCAGCGTGTTCTTCGAGGACTCCACCCGCACCCGCCTGAGCTTCGAGACGGCCGCCAAGCGACTGTCGGCCGACACCATGACGTTCGCCGTGTCGCAGTCGAGCCTCAACAAGGGCGAGAGTCTGCGCGACACGATCGAGACGATCGCGGCGATGGGCGTCGATGCCTTCGTCGTGCGCCATGCGTCGAGTGGTGCACCCCACCTCATCGACGGTTGGACCCAGGCCAGCGTGATCAATGCCGGCGACGGGTGGCATGCCCATCCCACCCAGGGTCTCCTCGACGCCTACACCGTGCGGACGGCGCTCGGTCGCACGGGCGGCCTCGACGGGCTGAAGATGGTGATCGTCGGCGACGTGAAGCACAGTCGGGTGGCTCGCAGCACCATCGCGGCGATGCGGATGCTCGGCGTGCACGTGACCGTCGTGGCGCCCCGCACCCTGCTGCCGCCCGACGTCGGCGACTCGTTCGCCGACGCCGTGACGGACGACCTCGACGGCGTCCTCGCCGACATCGACGTGCTGTACCTCCTGCGGATGCAGCACGAGCGCATGCACGAGGCGCTCGTGCCGAACCTGCGGGAGTACACGTCTCGTTTCGGACTCACCGCCCGCCGAGCGGCGGCACTGCCATCGCAGGCGTTGGTCATGCATCCGGGCCCGATGAACCGTGGCGTCGAGATCGCTGTCGACCCTGGCGAACTGCCGGGCGCCGTGATCACCCAACAGGTCACCAACGGCATCGCCGTTCGTATGGCCGTGCTGTTCGATCTGCTCGGCTCCGGCGCTCTCACGGAAGCCGGATCCCTGGAAGGACGTTCACAATGAGCCTGTTGATCACCGGCGCCCGCGTCGTGGACCCCAACGGTGAGCGCCGCGTCGACGTGCGCGTCGACGGCGCGGTGATCACCGAGGTCGCCGACCGACTCGACCCCAGCGACAGCGACGGCACCCCTCCCGACGAGGTCATCGATGCCACGGGACTGGTGCTGACCCCTGGGTTCGTCGACCTCCACGTGCACTTGCGCGAGCCGGGCCGGGAGGAGGCCGAGACGATCGAGACGGGCAGTCGCGCCGCGGCACTCGGCGGGTTCACCGCCGTGGTGGCCATGCCGAACACGGACCCGACCCAGGACAGCGTCGAGGTCGTCGACTTCGTCCGGCGGCAGGGTGAACGCGCCGGGCTGTGCGAGGTGCTCCCGTCGGGTTCGATCACCGTCGGCCGCGCCGGAACGCAGTTGACGCCGTTCGCCGAACT
>JBGTCW010000469.1:0-1505 GCA_041748635.1 Ilumatobacteraceae bacterium
GGATGGGGGCCATGGCGGTGGACGACGAACTCCTCGGTGCGCTTCGGGAGCTGACCGGCCGACCGGACGCCGAGTTCCGCGACGGCCAGCGCGACGCCATCGAGCTGCTGGTCGACGAGCGGGCGCGGGTGCTCGTCGTCCAGCGAACGGGCTGGGGCAAGAGCGCGGTGTACTTCATCTCGACGCACCTCCTCCGTCGCCGCGGCGCCGGGCCGACGTTGTTGATCTCGCCGTTGCTGGCGCTCATGCGCAACCAGATCGACGCCGCCGAGCGCCTCGGTCTGCGCTGCATGACGATCAACAGCTCGGCCAACACCACCATCGCCGACCTGACCGGCGCCCTCGACGACGACGCCGTCGACCTCCTGCTCATCTCGCCCGAGCGGCTCGCCAACCCCGAGTTCGCCGAGAAGGTCATGCCCCTGGTTGGCCGCCGACCCGGGCTGATCGTGATCGACGAGGTCCACTGCATCTCCGACTGGGGCCACGACTTCCGACCCGACTACCGGCGCATCGGTCGCATGATCGAGCGGCTCAGCGCCACCGGCGTGCCGGTGCTCGGATGCACGGCCACGGCCAACGATCGCGTCGTCGACGACGTCTCGGTCCAGTTGGGTCAGAACCTCACCGTCCTGCGTGGCCCCCTGCGCCGTGACGGGCTGGCGCTCAGCACGTTCCGACTCGACCGGCAGGCCGAACGGCTTGCGTGGCTTGATCGGGAACTCCATCGCGTCGACGGCTCGGGCATCGTCTACACCCTGACGGTGCGTGACGCCGACAACGTCGCCGCCTGGCTCTCGTCGCAGGGCCACGACGTGCTCGCGTACCACAGCGAACTCGACGAGGCCGACAAGCTGGCGGCGGAGGGTCGGCTCCTCCGCAACGACGTCAAGGCGCTGGTCGCCACCGTGGCGCTCGGCATGGGCTACGACAAGCCCGACCTGGCGTTCGTCTTCCACTTCCAGTCGCCGGGGTCGCCGGTCGGCTACTACCAGCAGGTCGGCCGGGCCGGTCGGGCGCTCGCCGCGAGCCGGGCGGTGTTGCTGCGTGGTCTCGAGGACGAACAGATCCAGGACTACTTCATCGACAAGGCGTTCGCCGAGGAGCACCTCGTGCGAGACGTGATCGCCGCGTTCGATCAGTCTGACGTTCCGCTGTCGCTGATGAAGGTGCAGGTGCGACTGAACATCAAGATGGGCGCGCTCGAGAAGGTCGTGAAGCAGCTCGACGCCGACGGCGCGCTGCGACGGGTCGGTGGCCAGACCTACGAGCGCACGTTGCTGGCGTGGGACTACCCGTCGGCCCGCGTCGACGAGGTGACCACGGCGCGCCGGCTCGAGCAACAGGCGATGGTCGACTACTTCACCACCACCGACTGTCGGATGCTGTTCCTCGCCCGGCTCCTCGACGACCAGGAGACCGAGCGGTGCGGCATCTGCGACAACTGCGTCGGCACCACCGCCGACGACGAGCTCTCGGCCGACGAGGTCGCCGCGGCGGAAGCG
>JBGTCW010000470.1:0-2164 GCA_041748635.1 Ilumatobacteraceae bacterium
GGCGTGTTGGCCGCCGGCCTGGCCGATGGTCGAGCGGTGGCGTTCAAGGTCGCCGACGGCAGCGACGCCGCTCGCCAGGCGGTCATCCCCGAAGCGCTGCGAGCGGTCGGCGTCGACGTCGATGCCCTCCCCACTGCGACCGTCGAACGGTTGGTGGTCCCCGTGCTCGGTCATGGTCAGCCCGTCGGTCGGCTGATCCCGTTGGAGTGGACTGCGTGAAGTTCCTGGCGCTCGACCGCGACTCGTTCAGCTACGGGGTCTCCGAGCCCGTCGTCGCGTCCGTTCGCCGAGTGATTGCCGAGAACCCGTCGAAGTTCACCTACCACGGCACGGGCACCTACATCGTCGGCGGCGACACCAACGGTCGTGGCGACGTCGTCGTGATCGACCCCGGCCCACTCCTCGACAGTCATCGAGACGCGCTCGCCGGGGCGCTCGTGGGATGCACCGTTCGAGCCATCCTCGTCACGCACTGCCACGCCGATCACTCACCGCTGGCGGCGTGGCTGTCGGCCGAGACAGGAGCGCCGACCGTTGCGTTCGGCCCGCACGGCGACGACGCGTGGGACATCGGTGACGATCCACCCGAGCTGCTCGCCGCCGAGGCGCAAGAGCGCGAAGCCGAGCGCACCGCAGCGCGTGCGTCGACCGAGCCGGTGATGGAGGAATCGACCGATCGAGCGTTCGTGCCCGACGTCGAGGCCAGCACCGGTGACGAGGTCGCCAGCGCGGACGGCTGGAGCATCACCGCGCTGCACACGCCGGGGCACACCTCGAACCACATGTGTTACGTCCTCGACGACGGGGCGCAGCGCACGCTGTTCACCGGCGACCACGTGATGGGCTGGAGCACTACGGTCGTCGCACCGCCAGACGGTGACATGGCGGCGTACCTCGAGTCGTTGCGGGTCGTCGCCGGTCGGCACGATCATGTCGCCCTGCCGACCCACGGTCCACCGATCCCCGACCCCGCAGCCTTCGTCGGGCACCTGATCGAGCACCGTCTCGACCGCGAGCGCCAGGTACTCGACGCTGTCCGCTCGGGCCTCCACACGATCCCGGCCATCGTCGAGTCGCTGTACGTCGACGTTCGTCGTGAGCTGCACAAGCCGGCTCGCCGCAGTGTCCTCGCCCACCTCGTCAAGCTCGTCGCGGATGGAGACGTGTCGGTCGAGGGTGGTGCCGCTTCGCCGCGACTCGACGCTCGCTACGCCGCGGTGTAGCCGTTAGAGCAGGCCGTCACCAGGTACTTCGTCGGATCTCGTAGCCGGCCGCGCTCGCTGACTCGATGAGCGCCGCTGCCTGCTCGCCGCTGCGGACCGCGAACGTTGCGTGGACACCGGTCTCACGGACGTGGAGTTCCAGGCCCTCGCGAACGTGCTGGACCTCGATGAGGTCAGCTCCGCCGTCGGCGAACACAGCGAGGAGCCGCGCGAGCGAGCCTGGCTGGTCGTCGATGCGGGCGACGACCGAGAGGCGGCGTCCGGCGCTGTTCTCGTTGCGACGGATGAGGCTCGGGACCACACCGAGATCGACGTTGCCGCCGGACAGCACGACACACGTCGAACCGGATGCCGCCGGTGTTGCGGCACCACAGAGCAACGCCGCCACGCCGACCGCGCCGGCTCCCTCGACGTAGAGCTTCGCTCGCTCCATGAGCAACACCATTGCGTCGGCGATCGCTTCCTCGTCGACCGTGACCACCTCGTCGACCCATCGAGCGACCAGTGGCCCGGTGAGCTCACCTCGGTCCTTGACCGCGATGCCGTCAGCCAGGGTCACCACCGGCCCGGTCGCCGGGGTGCCGCCTGCGTACGGAGCGCACACCGACGCCTGCACGCCGACGACGCGCACGTCCGGCCGCAACGACTTCACGGCGATCGCTACACCGCTGGCGAGCCCGCCTCCACCGAGGGGGACGATGACGGTGGCGAGATCGTCGATGTCCTCGACGAGTTCCAGACCCAAGGTGCCCTGGCCCGCGATCACCGACAGGTCGTCGAACGGAGCGCAGAAGGTCATGCCGGATTCGACGGCGCGGTCCTTGGCCGCGGCGACCGCCTCGGCGAGCGCCACGCCGTGCTCGATGACGGTGGCGCCGAGTGCCCTGCACGCTTCGATCTTGGTCACCGAGGCGCCGACCGGCACGAAGATCTCGCACGGC
>JBGTCW010000471.1:0-4030 GCA_041748635.1 Ilumatobacteraceae bacterium
GAGGCCGGCGCCACGCTGGCCGATCAGCATCGAGGCGAACCCCGAGCCCGGCGGTCCGGGCGCTCGGGCGGCGCGGTCGTAGAGCTGCGGGAACAGCACGGACGTCCCGAGACCCGCCACGAGGAACCCGACGATCGCAACTGCCGTACTCGAGATGAGCGTCGCGAGGATCGAGCCGATCCCGGCAACCACTGCCGAGAGTCGGAACAGGTTCGCCGGGCCCAGCCGAACCTGCAGCCAGTCGCCCCCGAGCCGACCCGCCGTCATCCCGGTGGTGAACACCAGGAACGCCAACCCTGCGATCCCCGGCCGTGCATCGAGGTCCTCACCAAGCCGGAACGAGGCCCAGTCGCCGTTGGTCACCTCGATCGCCATCGCCATTGCACCACCGACGCCGAGAAGCAACGACGCCGACCTGAACGATCGACGTCGCGGCGCGGTCGCCGCCGCTGCCTCGTCGAGTTCGCGTACGTCGTCTCGACGGAGCAGCCCGGGCGCGACGAACGCAAGCATCCCGACGAGCACGACGGCGACGCTCGACAGGTGCGCTGGAGTGCTCACCCCGGCCCTGAGGGTCAACACGGTGATCACTCCTCCGGTCACCGACCCGAGGCTCCACAATCCGTGCAGCCGGTTCATCACCGGCGTGTGTCGACGTTCGCT
Source organism: Ilumatobacteraceae bacterium (assembly GCA_041748635.1). Classification (GTDB taxonomy): domain Bacteria; phylum Actinomycetota; class Acidimicrobiia; order Acidimicrobiales; family Ilumatobacteraceae; genus Sva-07. Next base: position 664 of record JBGTCW010000471.1, read on the forward strand.
CAGCGCCGAGCCCTGCACGTTCATGGCGACGTCGATGAAGACGTCGAAGAACAACAGACCGAACAGCGCGGCGACGAGCAGGATCGGGCCGGTGGAGAACCCGATGACGGGCAGGAACCCGATCGAGGCGACGGAGCCGTAGATCATCACCCGGCGACTCCCGAACCGGGCGATGACACGGCCGGTCAGGAGCGTGCCGAGCAACCCGGCCGCGCTCCCGAGCGTGAGCACGAGGCCGAGCGCCCCGATGGAGATGTCGACGCGCTCGCGGATGTCGGGGAGCCTCGGGATGACGGTGGCGTACACCGTGCCGTTGGCGAAGAACTGCACGGCCACCGAACGCAGAGCGCGCTGGTCGATCGTGTCGGCGTCAGGCACAGCGACGCACGCGCAGCGGCATGCCCAGGTTCATCGCTGTCGTCAGCTCTCGCCGAAACTGATCGGCGGATTGACCCCGTCAGCGGCGCGCTGGATGCGAGCGACCGAGGCCTCGCGGGTGGAATCGTGGGTGAGGATCCAGAACCGTCCGGCCTTGATCGCCGCGACGACGTCAGCAGCGACGTCGCTCGCTGGTATGCCGCCGTCGACGCCGGCGCTCAGGGCCTGGCTGATGAGCTGCGCCATCGGCGACTCGACCGCGTCGGGTTCCTTGCCCATCAGGTCGGTCTTGACGAATTCCGGGCACAGCACGCTCGCCCCGACCGGCGAGCCGAGCAACTCGAGTTCGAGGAACAGGCTCTCGCTCAGTCCGACGACGGCGTGCTTGCTCGCCACATACGGCGCTATGCCGGGCGCTCCGTTGAGACCAGCGTGTGACGCCGTGCTGACGATGTGTCCGACCCCTTGCGCTTGCATGACCGGCAGCGCTGCGCGGATGCCGTGGACCACACCCAACACGTTGACGTCGAGTACCCGCTTCCAGAGATCGATGGGGTCCGTCCACGCATCGCCGACCCCCGCGATGCCTGCGTTGTTGAACATGACGTGGACCGCCCCGAACTGCTCGAGTGCGAACTCGATGAGACGGTTCACGTCCGCTTCGACCGTGGTGTTGCAGACCACGGTGGCCACCGTCGCGCCGCTCTCGCTCAAGCGAGCTTCGACGTCGCGCAGCTTCGGTGCGTCGATGTCGGCGAGCACGACCTTCATCCCCTCGTCGATCATGGCCTCGGCGACCGCCAGACCGATCCCGCTCGCGCCGCCGGTGATCACGGCGACGTTGCCGGGGGCGATCGCCGGTGGACGCTTCGATGTGGGTTGGTCGGCCCGCTCCTCAGACATCGCGCAAATCTAGAGCCGGAACCACGTGCGCCGGTACCGTTGTCGGCGTCATGGCGTATCGCTACCTCTGGACACCGCTGCAGCTGGGACCGGTCGAGGTGCGCAACCGCATCGTGTTCTCGGCGCACCTCACCAACTACGCCGCGGGCGGGCTGCCCACCGAACAGCACGCCGCCTACTACGGCGCCCGGGCGGCGGGCGGCACCGGCTTGATCATCACCGAAGAGCACTCGACCCATCCGACCGACTGGCCCTACGAGAAGTTGATCCACGGCTTCCACCGCGACGTGATCCCGGGCTACCGCAGGATCACCGATGCCGTGCACCGTCACCGGGTGCCGATCTTCGCGCAGATCAATCACAACGGCGGCCAGGCCTCGTCGATGTACTCGCGACTGCCGGTATGGGGGCCGTCCCCGGTCGCCGACCCCCTCTTCCGCGAGGTTCCCAAGGCGGTCACGCAGGCCGAGATCAACGACATCGTCGCCGGCTATGCGCTGGTCGCCGAACACTGCGCCGAGGGAGGCTTCGACGGCATCGAATTGCAGTGCTCGCACAGCTCGATCGTGCGCGGATTCCTCTCCCCCGCCACCAACCATCGTGCCGACGACTACGGCGGCACGATCGAGAACCGGGCCCGGCTGCTGGTCGAGATCGTCACCGCCGTCCGCAAGGAGATCGGGCGCGGTCTGGCGCTCGGGGTGCGCATCTGCGGCGACGAGCTGATCGAGCACGGCACCACGATCGACGACGCCGTGCGCATCGCCGAGATCGTCGAGGCGACGGGTCAGGTCGACTACATCAACACCTCGATCGGCGTCGCCACGGCGAGCCTGTTCATGATCGAGGCGTCGATGCACATCCCGCCGGGCTACGCGATGTTCATCCCCTCCGCGATCCGTAAGGCCGTCGACCTCCCCGTCGTCGGCGTCGGCCGATTCAAGGATCCGCTGCAGGCCGAGCGGGCGTTGTCGGAGGGGCACTGCGATCTCGTCGGCGTGGTCCGCGGGCAGATCGCCGACGCCGACTTCGTCGCGAAGGCCCGAGCTGGCGCCACCGACGAGACCCGACTCTGTCTGTCGTGCAACCAGGAGTGCGTCGGCCGCATGGGCCTCAACCGCTGGCTCGGCTGCATCGAGAACCCGCGCACCGGCCGCGAGTCCGAGGGTGTCGGGTCGGTGCGCATGACGTCGAAGCCGAAGTCGGTGATGGTGGTCGGGGCGGGCCCAGCGGGGCTCCAGGCGGCGATCGCCGCCCGCCGCAACGGCCATCACGTCACCGTGTACGAGAAGGAGCCGCAGGCGGGCGGCCAGGTGCGACTCGCTGCGTCGGTGCCGAACCGGGCCGAGTTCGGCGACATGATCCGCAACCAGCTCACCGAGTGTCGGCGCCTCGGCGTCGAGTTCGAGTACGGGGTCGGCGTCTGGCCCGGTCTCGTCGACGAGCAGCAGCCCGATCACGTGATCATCGCCACCGGCGCCGAGGCCGCACGCCCGTACTGGGTGCCCGGGGATGCCGACAACGTGTGCGACGTCCGCGAGGTGCTGGACGGATCGGCGCATCCGTTCGGCGACGTCGTGGTGTTCGACGAGATCGGGTTCCACCATGCGACCTCGACCGCCGAGGTGCTGGCCGACCGCGGCTGCAACGTCGAGATCATCACGCCCGGGATGGTCGTCGGACAGGATCTCGGCATCACGCTCGACATGGAGAACTGGTGGATCCGAGCCGGCGAGAAGGGCATCGTCCAGACCACCGATCTCGTCCCGATGGGGATGGACGGTCGCACACTCGACCTGCTGCACCACCCGACCGGGACGAACGTGACCCGCACCCCCGACTGGGTGGTGCTCGCCGTGCACGCCAATCCCGTCGAATGGCTCTATCACGACCTGAAGACCGCCGGCGTCAGCGTCGAGCGCGTCGGCGACTGCGTCGCTCCCCGCCGCGCCCACGCCGCCGTCGTCGAGGGCGAACGCGCCGGCGCCTCCGTCTGACGACGACGACACGGGCCACGTACATCAGGTGCCGGGCACCTCGTGTACGTCTGCAACACTCGGCGCTGTGATCGACATCGACGCGGCGT
>JBGTCW010000472.1:0-3179 GCA_041748635.1 Ilumatobacteraceae bacterium
TCGTCAGTGTCTGTCGGTAGAGCAGTGCGGCATCGCTCCATGCGATGGGATGAGCGGCGATCGTGGTGTTGCCGCTGCCGAAGCCGGAGATCCCCCTCACCGACTCGAACCACTCGTCAGCGTTCCTCGTGCCGAGCCCGAGCCGTCGGTGGTCGACGGAGGTGAAGTCGTCCGCGAGCACGGCCCGAGCAGCCGATGCATCCCCGGCCCGAACGGCATCAGCGAGTCGCTGCCGCGCGGCCAGGTAGGCGGCGGGCCCACCGGATTCGGCCCACTGTCGGTCGAGCTCGTCGAGCGCTGCTCTGAGGTCGTCACCGTCGAAGAAGACGATCTCTCGGGCAAGCCCGCCCTCCAGGCGGCCCACACACAACCGCTCCGAGATGTCGTCACCCCGACGCAACGACAGCTGCGAGAGACAGAGATGCTGTCCTCGAATGGCGATGAGTCGGTCGATGGTGATCGACGCACCACCGCTCACGGCGTCGCCGATCAACGCCAGGTGACCATCGACATCGACGTCGCCGAGCACGCCTATCAGACTCACCTGGGAGAGCCGGCTCACGAAGTCCGGCCCAACGAGATGGCGCGCCGACTCGACGCCCGAGTCGTTGACTAGGCGTATGAACTCCTCGAGGAGTCGGGTCCCCTCGTTCGCGAACGGCGGCAACGACGGTGATGCGGTGAGTTCCCGGTACCGACGCTGCGCTGCGTCGAACTGGTCGAGCCCGAACGACTCCATGCTCGTGAGGCGGCCATCCAGACTGGTCGCAACAGACCAGATCTCCCAGATCGAGCCGTCGGCGGCGGTCATCCGGAAGCGCTGGAGCACCGCCGAGTCCGACCAGGCCACTACCGATATGACGATGGGGAACACCTGGCGATCCGCGCCGAGCATCGGCCGGAGCGACTCGGTGTGCTCATCTGCCGTCAATCGATCGAGGCCGAGTGGACGATGATCGACCGACACGTAGTCATCGGAGAGACAGGCGCGATAGGCGACGAGGTCGCGTTCGGCGAGGGCTCGCCGGAGCCGCTTGACGAGGTCTGCAGCCGCGGGGCCACCGGTGGCCACCCATTGGTCGTCGAGTTCGTCGAGTGCGCCGACGAGGTCGGTGTAGTCGTACCAGTCGGTCCGCACGATCCGCGACTCGTCAGTTCGCACGACGACCAACCGTTCAACGAGGTTGCCGTCGATCTCGAACGTGTTCAGCACGAGACACAGGTCGTCGCCACGGATTGCGACGACCTCGGCGCAGGCACCGACCTCTACGCCATAGCCCTCCTCGTCCCAGATCGAGGCGACGTACTCGGCGCGGTCGATCCGTTTGCCCGGCTCCAGCGTGAAGCGTTCGTGGTCGACGCTGACGAAGTCCTCGTGATGCAGACCAGTGTAGATCTCGGCGTCCATGCCGTCGGCGTAGACGAGCTGGGTGATCTCCCAGGCCCGATTGGTGAGGGCTGGTGTCGGATCGAGCGCATCGGCCACCAACTCGGCGAAGCGCGACTGGGCCGCCCGGACGTCGTCCACCCCGAAGGCCTCCAACGAATCACTCCGGCCCGCGGCGTACGTCATGACCGCGAGGTGCTCCCAATGCGAACCATCGGGCGCCACCCAGCGGTCGTGCGTGAGCGCCACCGATCCGGTGTCCTCGATGATCTCCATGATGATGTAGGCGTTGCCCGCCCTGACGGACGACCGGATGTACTCCTCACGATCGAGCACTCCCAGACCCAATGGTCGTCGGTCGAGAGAGGTCCAACCAGGCGCCAGACAGTCGCGAGCGGCATCTCGATCACCGTCGGCGTTCACCCGCCGCATTCGACCCGTCAGCTCGAGGAACGAAGACGGTCCGTGGTGCTCGACGTGGATCGCGTCGAGTCGGTCGAGTGCGTCGCGCAGGTCTTCGGGTTCGAACGTCTCGCAGCGCACGATCAGACCGTCGTCGTCCACCACCGTGATGGCGAGCAAGTCGACGATGTCGGTTCCGAACCTGGCGACCCATCGGTCGAGTGCGGTGCGGTCGCCGCGGACGGCGAGCGTCTCGGAGTCGACGGACGCCCTGCCTTCGATCATCCCCCTGGTGAGCTCGATGGCCTCATCCGCGCCGAACACGTCGTGCACCTGTATGCGTTGGTGCGGCTGGTGGGCGTACCCGGGGTTCAGCAGCGCGACAAAGCGATCGAGGTCGCGGTCATTCACGGAAGCGGCCCACGCCGCGTCGAACGCCTGCGATGCGGCGTTGGAGACGGTTCGGCCGCCCGCACTCGCGGCCGGATTCGTGAGCTCGTCGTAGCACCGCTGCGCGTCATCGAGGCGATCGAGTGGGAACAGGTCCTGGCGGACGATCCGGCCGGAGTGTTGTTGTGCCACCGTCAACACATCGACAGTCGAGTCGTCTCCGCTCGTCAAACGCACGTGGAGGAGCGCCCCGGACTCGTCGACCTCGATCGGATCCACGATCTCGAACGACCGGAAGATCATCGTCCCATCGATGTCTGGTCGGAACGTCTCCAAGAAATCGTGCAGAGTTCGGGTGCCGAGCCCGAGTGGCCGATGATCGACGGAGACGAACTCGTCGTCCAGCTGCGCGCGCAGGGCCACGACATCGCCGATCTCGATCGCGTCCTGCATTGCCCGATGGTTCCTCAACGCGTCGCGATTGCCGCCCGCGAACTCGACCCACTGACGGTCGAGTTCGTCGTAGGCATCCCGAAGCTGATCGGCGTCGAAGAACACCAACTCCCTCACCAAGCTGTCGTCGATGCGGCCCACGGTGAGCCGGTCGGACACGTCGTTGCCGATCACGATCCGCAACCGGCTCATTGCCACGTTCTCCCCTCGCAGCGCGATGACTTCGGTCTCGAACGCCCCACCCATGTCAACGACACCACCAGCCATGTTCTCGACGAAGTCGTCGAGATCCGTGTCGTCGAGCGTTCCGAAGACTCGGCCACGAAAGCGGCCGACGAAGTCCGGATGGAATTTCTGACGCACGTCCGCGAGATCCTCTGGGCTTCGCGCCTGCACGATGACCTGCAGCGCATCTGCCGCTGCGTTCGTTCGCATCGCGTCGAGTGATTGCTCTGCGGTACCGGTGTTCGTCGCCGGGCCGCTCGTGCTGGCTGGATCCGAAGCCGGAGGTTCGACAGGCTCGGCGTCGCCGTCGGTTGGCGCATCG
>JBGTCW010000473.1:0-1730 GCA_041748635.1 Ilumatobacteraceae bacterium
GGATCGCTGAACAGCAGCTCCAGGCCGTGCTCGCCGGCACGGTCGACGACGCCCTGGACGAACGCCTTGCCGCGGGCGGTCTGCTCGGCGCCGAGGCGGATGCCGAGCAGGCGCTTGACGAAGATCTCGTCGGGGGAAGCCTCAGCGCGCCGCCGCCGAGCGGCTTCCGCGATCTGGAGTGCACTGCCACCGATGATCCGCACCGCGACGGCATCGACGACCCAGTCGATGACGCCGATCGTGACGGCGACCGCTGCGTCGAGTTCGGGTTCGAGCGCCAACTGCTCAGGCGATCGAACCGCACCCAGGAGCACCTCGGGGTCGCCGAAGGCCTGCTGCATGGCGGCCATCGGGTCGCTCTGATCGGTGTCGAGCGACATGAGCTTGTCGGACAGCGCCGAGGCGTCGGGACGGAAGCCACCGACATGACGCTGAACCAGTGAGCGGAGGTGGTCGGCGATGTGGCCGACCGAGAACAGGGTCAGGCCGGCCAATTCGTGCGCAAGCACCCACAGGCGCATCTCGTCGAGCTCGATCGACCAGTCACCGGCGAACGCGTCGACGTTGGCCGGCACGATCACCAGCGTCGGCGTCGCACGCGGGATCGGCAGGTCGTACACGCCGAAGGCCCGGCGGGCGAGGTTGCCGACCATCGACCCGACACTCATGCCCATCATCGCGGGCGCCATCATCTTGCCGAGGCCCGCCATCATCTGCGCCATCGGGTCCGACGCCATCTCGGCGGGCAGGTCATCGGTGCCTCCGAGAGAGGTCGCCAGATCGGTGAACAGGGGCCGGTACGCCTCGAGGGTCTGCTGCGCCCACTGTTCGGGGGTGGCGACGTCGGGAGCGGTCGCCGGGACTTCGAGCTGCATCACGTCGCCAACGTGAAGACGGGCGATGTCGGCGAGTTCGCCGTACTTGATCCGCACCGACGGGTCGACGTTCGCTGAGGTCGAGACTCCGGCGCCGGCGAGCAGCCCGCCCCCGCTGGCTGCAAGGACAGCGAACTGGCGAGCGGCGTCCCAGTTGAGCGGACCTTGCCCCGAGAGCGCACGGGAGAGATCGCCGAACAGCGGCAGGTTGGCGAACGGATCGATCGATTCGCCCGGATCGTCCTGGTCGGCCATGTCCATGATGTTACGGGCTGACCACCGGACGTCGCTCGCGCGGCACTGCGAACTCGGACCGTCGGCGTGATCGGTATCGTGCGGTCAATGGACAGCCACGGCGAGCGAAACGTGGTGGTGCTCACCGGAGCCGGCGGGTCGCTCGGGGCCTGCGTCACCGGCCTGCTCGACCGCTACGAGGTCGTGCTCGCGGACTCGCCCGACGACGTCGACGGTCTCCTCGAACATGGTGGCCCTGATGCTGCCGGCAATGCGCAGCGGCGTGTGGTCACGGTGGTCGACCTGGGAAGCAGTGACTACGACACCCGCGCATCGCGTCGCGAGAGCGCTACCGAGACCATTGCGTCCACGCTGGCAATCGCGGAGCACGTCGCCGCTTCGCATGTGGTGTTCGTCTCGTCGGCACTCGTGTACGGCGCAGCGGCGAACAACCCGATCCCCTTGACGGAGGACGCACCGCTGCGGCCGGATGTCGAATTCGTCTTCGCTCGACAGGTCGCGTCGGCGGAGGAACTCGTCGAGCAGTGGCGGAGTGCCCGTCGAGGGCGCACGACGTGCGTGCTGCGACCGGCGGTGTCGTTGTCGGCCGGCGGCGGGTCG
>JBGTCW010000474.1:0-2670 GCA_041748635.1 Ilumatobacteraceae bacterium
GACGGGGAGCCCGCGCGCGGCGCGCTTCACCGCAAGTGCGTAGTCGCGGTTGGCGGCGTCGCAACCCCCCACGATCGCCATCCTCCAGCCCGGCAGTCGACCGGCCCGGTGCAGGTCGCGGAACGTCGCAAGCAGTTCGTGTTGCTTCTTGCTGTGCCCGAACGAGGGGTCGAAGAATCGGCCGAGCACGAGGATCAGCGGCGTCTTGGCTCCGGGTTGGACACTCGGTCGCACCGGTGGATACAGCACGTCGCTCGGTCGGCCCCACAGACGCTCGACCCACGACGCGGTGAACCGCGAGTTGGCGAGATAGCGCGTGTAGGTCGGCACGAACTCGACTCTGGTGACCCGTCGATCGAAGGCCGCCTGGACCTCGGTGAGACGTTGCGGGAGCCGCGGCGCAAGGGACAACGCTTTGACCCCCACTACGCCGAGTCGGCTGCGCAGGTGATCAGACCGCGTGGGAACCTCGCCCGGGAAGTGCACGTAGTAGTAGCCGACCGGGGCGCGATTGACGGCCTTGCTGAGGTAGGTGCCGTTCACGAACACGTCGAAGTCGCCGCTCGCCTCGCTCGCCTCGGCGTCGTCGACGACTCGCCGGTAGCTGCATGCCGACAGGTCGACGCCGAGGCGGCGCATCGTGGCATCGAGATCGGGTCGATGGGGACCGAGCAGGGTGACGTCGTGGTCGCGGGCGAGCACTTGGGCGATCGTGCCGTCGACCTGCTCCCCTCCGCCGAGCGTCGACCAGTACAGGTCGTACACGCCGACCTGGAGACGCCGAGCCGAGGTCGAGGGGTCGGCAGCGGTCACGCCTGTGGCCACTTGACCACCTCCCACTGCATGATCGCCTCGCGAGTCGTCGATCGCTTCGACGCCCATCGGTCGCGCAGCATCGCCGGGAGCAGCCGGAGGTAACTGCCGCACACCTTCCAGCGATGCGCGACCTCCGGTCGATCGGGGAGTCGCAGCGTCAACGGACGCAGGCCATAGTGGCGGATCGTCCCGGTGACGGCGCGGCGGACCTCGCCCAGGCCCGACCGCCAGGCCAGCTTCGCTGGGGCGTTCTTCGCGAGGACCAGGAGCCGATTGCGTTCGGTGTGGAAGCGGAAGAACGGTGAGCCGACGCCGGACGACTGGGCGTGATGATGGCGCACGAGTGCACCCGGCTCGTACGCGTAGCGCCAGCCCCGAAGGCGACCCCTCCACGCCAGGTCGGTGTCCTCGTAGTACATGAAGAACCGGTCGTCGAACGTGCCGAGGTCGTCGAGGTAGGTGCGCTTCAGCAGCACCGCTCCACCACACCACGCGAACACGTCGGCGGGTTCGTCGTACTGTCCCTCGTCGACCTCGAGGAAGCCGCGGTCGCCGCCGTATCCGCCGGCGAACAGGTTCGAGCCCACGTTGTTGATCACGTCGAACGGCTCGGGCGGGATCCGGACGTCGAACCACACTGCGTCGGGTCCGACGATGCCGCTCACCGAGTCGATCGACGAACGCAGGGTGAAGCTGCGCTCCTCGAGGCACGACAGTCGCACCGAGAGCACCTTCGGCGCATTGTCGTTCGCCGTCACTCGCAGGGCACCGACGGCGCTCGACCATCGGGCGATCTCCTCGCCGTCACGCAGCTGCGGCGGCTCGGCGCCGTGGAAGCCTTCGTCGAAGACGAGCCGCTCGTCGACTCGTTCACCGTCGAGACGCACTCCACTCACGCGCACGCCGAGCAAGCGATGCTCGCCGCTCAGGATGTTCGAGGCATCGGGCACGTCGAACTCGATGCCGTGGAACCGGTCGGCGAACAGCATCTTCGCGGCGACGGCACCGATGCGCTCGTCGGCCTGCGCAACCGGCACCATCGCCCGTAGCCAGCCGGCGTCGACCGTTGCGTCGTTGTTCACCAGAGCGACGTAGTCGTGGTCGCCGGCCACGCCGATGCCGAGGTTGCAGCCACCGGCGAAGCCGAGGTTGGCGAGCGGCTCCAGCACCCGAACCGACCGGTAACGATCGTCGGTGGCCACCCGTTCGACGACGTCGTCGAGCGAACCGTTGTCGACCATCACGATGTCGAGCCGATCGCTCGGCCAGTCGGAGGCGAGCAGCGAGTCGAGACACTCGAGGGTCATGTCGCCGCCGTCGAAGTTCAGCACGACGACGCGGACGGTCGGCAGGTCGGCACTCATGGGTCGGGTGAGGCTACCGCTGGACCTGCACGGCGGATCGTCGACGGATCGAGGTCGTCGACGTCCGTGAGCCACGACGAGATGGCATCGGCCGCATCGGCGGGCCCGAGGGTCGGTGCGATGACGAGGATCGGGCAACGACGGTCGGTGGCGCGACAAACGAGGTCGGCTGCGTCGCTCGATCCGACGATCACCGACCGGGCGATCTCGAGCGCCTGCAGATTGGCTCCGAACCGAACTCCCAACATGGCCTCGTCGTGGATCCACAGGTGACACGGCGTGGCGCGGGCCAGCGCGGCCGTGGCTTGGTGATCCGGCGCGGCGCCGAGCACGGCGATCACGTCGTCGAAGTCCCACGGCTTGACGAATCGTCCAACCGCTCGCACCGGCCACCGGTCCGGCCCGGCCAGCGCCGGCTCCGAACCTGCACTGCTCTCCACGAGCACGCTGACCGGAACGTGTGACGTACACGATGTGCCAGGCACATCGT
>JBGTCW010000475.1:0-2232 GCA_041748635.1 Ilumatobacteraceae bacterium
TGCGGCCAGGACCCGCCGTCGCATCGTCGGGCGTGGTCGCCGCCGGATAGCCCAGGGCGATCGCTCCCAGCAATTCGAGCCCGGCAGGAATCCCGAGCTGCTGTCGCAGCTCGCGCTCACCACGGAACACGCCGAAGAAGAGAGCGCCGAGACCGGCATCCTCGGCGGCCAGGAGCAGCGTCATCACCGCCATCGACGCGTCGATGGTCCAATACGGGACCGGCCAGGCAGCGGGTCCCGTGCCGAGGCCGGTCTGGGCCTTGTCCGGCTCGGAGTACCGGTCGACGTAGGCCTTCGAGTCGGCGAGTGGGAGCGCGATCACCGGGGCCGTGAGCAACCGCTGCCAGCGGAACGAGTCGCGGTTGATCTTCGGCAGCGTCGCATCCCAGAACCTCGCGGTGTCGTCGCCCTCGAGCACGACGAGATGCCAGCCCTGGGTCTTGCCCGCGCTCGGCGCCCGCGACCCCAACTCGACCAGTTCGTCGAGCACCTCGGGTTCGATTCGCCGAGCGTCGAACGCACGGGTCATCCGGCGTGACCGCACGACCTCGGCGAACTCGGTCATGTCACCGCCGTCGGACGGGCGTCAACGCTTCCCGAGCTTGAGGAGGTCCTCGGCCATGGTCCAGCCGTAGACGACCATTGCGCCGCCCTTGGCGACGGGGACGGGATCGAACATCGCGACGACATCGGCGTCGAGCTTGTCGGGCTTGGACGACTCGTGATCGAGGTACCCGTCGGAGCTCCCGGAGGCGGCGATGAACGTCTTGGCGTCGTACTTCGCCTCGACCCCGAACCGCTTGGCCAGGCGTCGGCCCCACGCTCGTTCTTCGCCCACTGCGTTGGAGCCTGGTGACGGAGTCACCTCGCGCAGGTCCTTGAAGGCCTCGAGTCCGTCGGCGTTCACGAAGCGACAGCCGACCACGACGTCTTCGTCGGGGAACGCCATCAGGGCCCGGTGGTAGGCCTCGCCGACGAGTCCACGCAACACCTGGTCACGCTTCGACGAGCGCTTGACCGACATCAGTCCGATCAGGACGCACGGCGTGCCGCCGATGCGTTCGAGGGTGGAGAACGTGAACCCGTGCAGCGCGCCACCGAAGCGGGCGGTCGTGATCAGGACCCAGTCCTCTTTCGCCTTGGAGAGCTGGCCAGCGCTGAACGCATCCTCCATCGACGCGAGTTCGTCGAGGTCGGAGTCGGTCAGGGCCGCAGCGTCGTTGGTCGAAACGTCCAGTGCCATCCGCCCTATTCTACAGCAGCACCGCCTCATGCCCGAAGGCCATGCGAAGTTCCCCGACCGAGCGGTCGAGATCGACCCGGAACTCGTCGGCCAACTTGAGGACCTTGCCCTGGCCGATGTCGACCATCACGACCGAATCACCGGGGTGTTCGCGCAGGATCCGCTTCAACCGCTGGATCTTGAGTTCGTCCAACGCCGCCGACGGCAGACGCAGCCGCAATGGCGCCGCGGGACCGTCGGAGAGCCCTGACAGCACGGTGATGGTCTGGCCGATGAGCCCGAATCGCGACTCGTCGCGACGATCGAGGCGACCCTTGACGGCGACGATCAGATCGTCTTCGAGCTTGTGGCCCTGCTCGGCGAGGGTCCGGGGGAAGATCGTGACCTCGATCGTGGCGTCGAGATCCTCGAGGAGGAACACCGCCATCTGGTCACCCTTCTTGGTGAACTTGCGACCGAGGTTGGTGATGACGCCACCGACGACGACGTTCGCGCCGTCCTCCATGGTCTGCAGATCGAGGACCGATTGCTCGACCTTGCGACGCAGCGCTGCCTCGACGCCGAACAGCGGGTGATCGGACACGTACAGCCCGAGCATCTCCTTTTCGTAGCGGAGCTGCTCGGTCTTGTCGAAGGCCAGATCGGGGATCCCCGTGCGCTCGTCGAAGCCGTCGCCCGAACCGTTCCCCGAAGCGCCACCGGCGTCTCCCGCGCCGTCGTCCCAGTCGCCGAACAGGCTCATCACGCCCTTCTCCCGCTCGCGGCGACGCTTGACGGTGGTGTCGATGATGTGCTCGAACACCGTCAGCAGCCCGCGGCGAGCGTGACCGAGGTTGTCGAACGCACCGCCCTTGATCAGCGACTCGATCGTGCGCTTGTTGAGCACCGGTTCGGGCACCCGTTCGGCGAAGTCGTGGAAGCTCGTGAACTGCCCGTTCTGCTCCCGTTCGGCGATCAGGAGTTCGACGAGAGCCTCGCCCACGTTGCGC
>JBGTCW010000476.1:0-6656 GCA_041748635.1 Ilumatobacteraceae bacterium
CCCGACACCGAGGACATCGCTCTCGAGAGCCTCGAGGAGCACCACGTCGTCAAGTGGCTGCTGTCGGAGCTCGTCGACATGGATCCCGCTCACGAGCGCTTCGACGCCAAGGTCACCGTGTTGATGGAGAACGTCCGTCACCACGTCGAAGAAGAAGAGAGCGACTTCTTCCCGCAGGTCCGCAAGCATCTCGGCCGCAACGACCTCGCCGATCTCGGCGACACGCTGGCCGATGCGAAGAAGTCCGCCCCGACCAAACCGCACCCCCGCATGCCCGACAGTGGCCCCGCCAACGCAGTCGCGGGTGCGATCGCCGGTGTGGCCGATCGGGTCGGAGACAACATCAGCGGCATCGCTCAGGGCACCGTGACAGCGGTTCAAGATCTCATCGCTCGCCTCACTGGCTCGGACCGACCGAAGGTCTCGCCGACCGGCTCCTCGACCGCCCGCAAGCGTGCGTCGGGAGTCCGTTCGGCTGCCACCGCAGCAACCGACGGCGTGCAGGACACGGCTCGGAGCGCCAAGTCCGGCGCCACGACGACCGCCAAGGCTGCCAAGTCCGGCGCCAAGAGCACCGCGACGACAGCGAAGAAGTCAGTTCGTGCGACGGCCACGACGGCCAAGCGCGCCAGCACGACGACAACCCGCACCGCGCAGTCCGCAGCGAAGAAAACGGGGGCAACCGCGAAGCGATCGGCGTCCAAAACCGCCGCTGCTGCGTCCGGTACCCGCTGACAGAGAAGCCGTGGTCACAGGCCGATGCGGCGAGTCACCTCGGTTGATACTCGTAGAAGCCTCGGTTGGTCTTTCGACCGAGCAGCCCCGCCTCCACCATTCGAGACAGCAGCGGGGGCGGGGCATACAGGGGTTCCTTGAACTCCTGGTACAAGCTGTCGGCGACGGCCAGGGTGGTGTCGAGACCGATCAGGTCGGTGAGTCGCAACGGGCCCATGGGATGGCTGCAGCCCTCCACCATCCCCGTGTCGATGTCGTGTGCCGTCGCGAAACCTGACTCGAGCATGCGGATAGCGGACAACAGGTAGGGAATCAGCAGCGCGTTGACGACGAAGCCGGCACGGTCGGTGCTGCGAATCACCCGCTTCTGCAACGTGTCGGTGGCGAACGCTTCGGCGCGCGTCACCGTCTCGGGCGACGTCATCAAGCTCGTCACCAGCTCGACGAGCCTGAGCACAGGAACCGGGTTGAAGAAATGGATGCCAACCACGTGCTCGGGCCGCTGGGTCGAGATGCCGAGCTTCATGATCGGGATCGAGCTGGTGTTGCTGGCCAGGATCGCTTCGCCGTCGTCGATCACCCTGTCGAGCGTTGCGAACACCTCAGTCTTCAGCGTCTCGTCTTCGGCGATCGCTTCCACCACGAGTTGCCGATCGGCGAGATCTCCCAGGTCGGTCGTGAACGCCAGCCGCGCCACTGCCGCGTCACGCTCGTCCTCGGTCAGCTTGCCCGACCCGAGCCCGCGATCGAGTGACCCCAGAATGCGCTTGCGGCCGGATTCGCTGGCGGCGGCATCGATCTCGCGAACCATGACGTCGAGGCCGGCGCGTGCACACACCTCGGCAATGCCAGATCCCATGAGACCGCAGCCCACCACACCAACCCGTTGAATCGCGTCTGTCACATCCTGCTCCCATCCGAATCCATTACTGCCGACCCTCGGAACTCGATTATCGACATTGTCGACCAGAAATGAGCAGTCGGCGGGCGGCGGGTCACTCGACGTCTCCGTAGGCCGTGATGCGAAGCTTCCGCGTGGAGCGCTCTGCGTCGTCGTCGACCGCCGTTGCTCGCACGACGATGCGGTCTCCGACGAGCACCGGCGTCGAGCCGGGGATGGACCACCGCTCGGTTCCGTCGAGATCGATCCCGGCCAGCCTCGTGCCAGCGTCGGAGCTTCGCACCACCACCACGCCGTCACCGGCGACGACCAGCGCCTGCAGCACGCCGGGCACCATCGTGAGCTGTTCGACCGTCCGACCAGTGCGGCCGTCGACGAGCTGCAGTGCGCCGCCACCGCCGGTCGCCACCTCGATCAGCGTTCCACCCACGAACGGATGGTGCTTCACGATCACGCCCTCGCGACGTGACCACGTGACGCCCGCGGTGTCGCCGTCGACAGCGACACCGGCGATCGATCCGGGTGCAGACACCACGAAGTCCGAATCGGACACCGGTGTCAGCTCACGAACCGGTGCTGGCACCTCGGCCGATACCGCGACGGCGGTCTGCGGTCCGTTCGTATCGCTGCGGGCGAACGTGAGCGAACCGGAGTCGTCAACGACGGCGACCCGATCGCCGACCACCATCCGCTGCGTCGAGACGTCGTCCACCGGGCCGATCACCACCGGTTCACCAACTGCGGATGTCAGCTCGTACCCCACGACCATGCCCTCCTCGATCACGAACCACGTACCCCGTTGATCGGTCGACCAGCCGGCCGGTCGACCGCCAGCTGCGGGATCGCTCACGATCGTGCCGACGTCACGACCTGAGGCGGCCTCGATCAGCGTGACGTTTCGGTCAGGCGGTGAGGGGAGCCGGGCCATGAACGGAGTGCCGACGAGGCCGATGTGGCCGGCGTTCGGCGCGGTGTCGGCCGACCAGAGCGTCTCGCCGGAGGTGAGATCGATGCCGACGACGATCGGGTCGGCCACGTCCGACCGTTCGAGCACCAGCACGTCGTCGATCGCCCCGACGACGGCCACGTCGCTCGACGGTGCTGGGAAATCGAGGGTCCAACGCTGCTCGCCGGTCGCTGCGTCGAAGGCAACGATCTGCGTCGTGGCGGGCGGCGCGGACTCGCTCGCGACCGCGGCGATCACGACGTCGCGCCTGATCACCTCGACCCAGTGGTCGCCGTCGTGTGGGAGATCGATCGTCCAGAGCGTCGTTGCGACGTCGGGAAGGCGGCGAGCCGCTGGACCACCGAAGACCGACGGGTCAGCTGCGGCGACCCGCGCGACCTCGTCGCTCGAACCGAGGGGCCCGACCACGACGAGAGCGCCGACCGACACCAACGCCACCAGCGCAACAACGACCCCGAACCGACGCCGACGCAACCTTGTGTCGGGCGCCGTCGGCGGGTGCTCGTCGATCTCGCTGTCGAACCCGGTGATCGGCGGTGGGCCGTCGTAGCCGGGCTTCCAGATCGCGTCGGGGTCGTCCACCACGACCGACCCTACGAGCCCGCACGCTCGCGATCGATTCGAGCAACGAACCGGACCGACGGTCGAACCCACGAGCGAGGAGAACTACGATTGCACCGCGGTTGCGCGGGTGCGTGCCGGACAGGGGACGACGATGGCCAAACCGATCATCCTGACGGTCGACGACGACATGGCCGTCTCACAGGCGATCACCCGCGACCTCCGAAATCGCTACGCCGAGCGATTTCGGATCGTGCGCGCGACCTCAGGAGCCGAGGCCCTCGAGTCGCTCGAGGAGCTCGCTCGCCGTGATCTCCCCGTCGCGCTCATCGTGTCCGACCATCGGATGCCCGGGATGACCGGCATCGAGTTCCTGGAACAGTCGCAACCGATCACGCCAGGAGCCAAACGAGTCCTGCTCACGGCGTACGCCGACACCGACGTGGCGATCACGGCGATCAACGACATCGGCCTCGACCACTATCTGATGAAGCCGTGGTCCCCGCCCGATGAGCGGTTGTACCCGGTTCTCGACGATCTGCTCGCCGACTGGGAGCGAGCGAACGAGCGGCGCTTCGACGGCGTCCGCGTCATCGGCAACCGTTGGTCCGACCGCAGCTACGACACGCGGATGTTCCTCGCCCGAAATCACGTCCACTATCAGTGGTTGGAGATCGAGCGCGACGCCGAGGCCCAGCGGCTGCACACGCTGTTCGAGGCCACACCCGACCAACTGCCCGTGGTGCTGCTCCCCGATGGTCAGATCCTGCGCGGCGCCGGGATGTCCGAGCTGGCCGCAGCGCTCGGTCTGCGAACCAGCACCGAGTCGACGCTCTACGACCTCGTGGTGGTCGGTGCCGGACCGGCGGGTCTCGCCGCCGCTGTATACGGGGCGTCGGAAGGGTTGAGTGTTGCGATCATCGAGCGTGACGCGCCGGGTGGTCAGGCAGGTCAGAGCGCACGGATCGAGAACTACCTCGGGTTCCCCAACGGCCTCAGCGGATCGGACCTGTCGCACCGAGCCACCACCCAAGCCCGCCGGCTCGGCGCCGAAATGGTCCTCGCCCGCACCGTCGAAGGGCTCGATCAGCGCGGGTCGGTCCACGCCATCCGATTCGACGACGGCACCGAGGTCGAGGCGCGCGCCGTCGTGGTCGCAACCGGTGTGTCGTACCGTCTGCTCGCAGCCGACGGTCTCGACGCCTTCACCGGCCGTGGTGTGTACTACGGCGCATCCGCCAACGAAGCGCGATCGACAGATGGCGACGACGTCTACATCGTCGGTGCAGCGAACTCGGCCGGCCAGGCGGCGCTGCACATCGCGCAGTACGCCCGCCGGGTGATCATGCTCGTGCGCGGTGGTTCGCTCGACGAATCGATGTCTCGCTACCTGATCGAGCGAGTGGAGACGGCTGACAACATCGAGGTGCGGTACCGCACCGAGGTGGCGTGTGGCGGCGGCACCGACCACCTCGAATGGCTGACGCTCGTCGATCGGGCGACTGGCGACGAGGACACGGTCGAAGCCAGCTGGCTGTACGCGTTCATCGGGGCACTCCCGCGCACGGAGTGGCTCGGCGACCTGGTCGCTCGGGACGAGCGCGGGTTCGTCCTGACCGGGCCCGACGTCGCAGCGCTCGACGGTGACGGCGTCCGCTGGCCGTTGGAGCGCGCGCCGTTGCTGCTCGAGACCAGCGTCCCCGGCGTGTTCGCTGCGGGTGACGTGCGGCGCACGTCGATGAAACGCGTCGCATCGGCGGTCGGCGAAGGGTCGAGTTCCGTGAGCAACGTACATCTGTACCTGGAGACGGTGTGAGCTTGCTCGACGACCTCCGTCGGGCGTCGGTGACGAACGCCCTCACCGACGAGCAGCTCGATCACTTCGCCTCGATCGGAGTGGCACAGGAGTTCGAAGCGGGTGACGAGGTCTTTCGGGAGGGCCAGCCGGCCGATCGGATGTGGATGCTGCTCGAAGGGGAGATCGAGGCCACTCAACGATCGGGGCACGAGTCGACGGTGATGATGCACATGACCGAGCCCGGTCAGTGGGCCGGCGGGCACGCTGCTTGGGCCGGGGCGGACGACAGCGCGGTGTTCCTGATCACCGGTCACGCAGTCACCGCTGGACGGTGTTACGTGGTGCCTGCCGAGGCACTCGGCAGTTTCGTGCAACGGTGGCTGCCGTTCAGCAAGCACCTCCTGAACGCGATCTACCAGACGGTTCGCCGAGTCGACGCGACCGCGCGCCAACGCGAGTCACTGGTGGCACTGGGCAAGCTCGCTGCAGGCCTCGCTCACGAGATCAACAACCCCGCGTCAGCGTCGCTCCGGGCCGTCGAGTCGCTCCGCGAGACGAGCGACTACATGCTCCAGTCCCTGGTCAGGCTCGCCCAGCGTGGCGTCGGCGCCGAGCAGTTCTTGGAGCTCGACCGGATCCGTGCAGAACTGCAGGCGCATCCCGCTGCCGTGGCCGGAGCGCTCGAGACGGCCGACCGCGAGGAGGTCCTCGGTGAGTGGATGGACCGCCGGGGAATCGACTTCGCGTGGGAGATGGCGCCACTGCTCGCCGCCAAGGGGGCCGACGAGACGTGGTTCGGTGAGGTCGAGGCGGCCGTCGGACCGGATGGGCTCGGGGCGGCGTTGCAGTGGATCTCGAGCACGATCGGCCACTCGGGTCTGCTCGTCGAGTTGGCCGACGCGACCAACCGGATCTCCCACCTCGTGCACGACGTGAAGACGTATTCCCAGATGGACCGTGCGTCGCTGCAGTCCGCCGACCTCACCCTCGGCATCGACAGCACGCTCGCAATCCTGGCCCCGAAGCTGTCGGGCATCGAGGTGGTCTGCGCGTACGACCGCACCGTCCCCGACATCGACGTCTATCCCGCAGAACTCAACCAGGTCTGGACGAATCTGATCGACAACGCACTCGACGCCATGAGCGGTGGCGGCACGTTGCGACTGGCAACGTCGCTCGATGGCGACGACGTGGTCGTCGAGATCACCGACAGTGGGTCCGGCATCGACCCGGCGATCCAACAGCACGTGTTCGAACCGTTCTTCACCACCAAAGACGTCGGCAGCGGCACCGGGCTCGGACTCGACATCTCTCGCCGAATCGTGGTCGATCGGCACGGCGGGACGATCACATTCGACTCCGAGCCCGGGTCGACGACAGCGACCGTACGGCTCCCCGTCCACCGCCCCGATCCCTGAACCTCGTTCAGCGCATCGGACTGATGACCTGTTCGGAGAACCGCACGATCGGCTCGGTCGACGCCGGGTTGCCGAAGTCCATCACGACGTGATCGACGCCGACCTCGTGCCAGCGCGCGATCAGGTCGTGCAACTCCGCCGACTCGGCGTCGGTCTCGGGCAGCGCTCGTTCGATCGTGATGCCGGTCTCGATGTCGGCAGGGTCGCGTCCCGCGGCCGCCGCGGCCTCGCTCACGATCGCGTGCTTGTGCAGCCAGACCGGCTCATCGCGCGACA
>JBGTCW010000477.1:0-2136 GCA_041748635.1 Ilumatobacteraceae bacterium
AAGTTCGGCTTCTTCCTCAACCCGTTCGACTACGGGGCGCCGCCGCACGGTGGGTTCGCATTCGGGCTCGACCGTCTGGTGGCGATCCTGGCGGGGGAGGAGAACATCCGCGAGGTGATCGCCTTCCCGAAGACGCAGTCCGGCCAGGACCCGATGACCAACTCACCGATCCCTGGCGACCCCAAGGCGCTCGCCGAACTCGGCCTCAAGGTGCTTCCCCCCGCCACCTGAACCGACGGCGTTCGGGTTGCGATGAGTGAAGCCGTCGTATGTGCAGGTCTCGCTCATCGGTCGGCGGGGTAGACGAGCCCGAGTTGGGCGCGGATGTCGTCGAGGAGCTCCATCGTCGAGACGGTCGTCGCCAACGCAATCACGTCGCTCTCGCGGTGACCGTCGCGGATTCTGGTCATGGCGTGCGCGGCCTCGTGGGCGAGCCCCTGATGGGGAATGTCGACGACGACCGGGTCCTGCCCCGTGACCCGTACGGTGAAGCGGGTCGGGAACCAGAACGGTGCGTCGACGTCGATGCGCCCGCGTGTGCCGAACACGCTCGCGCGCAGGCTCGTGGTCATGTCGAGTGACGTGTGGAACACGCCGAGCGCACCGCCATGGAAGGCCACGACCCCGCCGACGGTGGTGTCGACGCCGGTGACGCCGAGTGTGCCGCTGACCTTGACCGCGCGGGGGTCACCGGCGAGGTAGCGGGCGAAACTCAACGGATAGATGCCGAGGTCGAGGAGGGCTCCGCCGGCGAGGTCGAGTCGTCGATGTCTCCCGTCAGGATCGTCGACCGAGATGCCGAAATTGGCGTCGATCACCAGGACGTCGCCGATCTCACCGTCCAGGACGCGCCGACGAATGTCGATCACGGCGGGGATGAACCACGTCCA
The DNA here is from genome assembly GCA_041748635.1 of Ilumatobacteraceae bacterium. Lineage (GTDB taxonomy): Bacteria > Actinomycetota > Acidimicrobiia > Acidimicrobiales > Ilumatobacteraceae > Sva-07. Next base: position 891 of record JBGTCW010000477.1, read on the forward strand.
CATCGCCTCCATCAGGAACCGGTCGTTGCGGTGCGCTGCATCGACCATCTCGCGCGCCTGGCGAGTGTTCACGGCGAACGCCTTCTCGCACAGGACGTGCTTGCCGGCATCGAGTGCCGCGATGGTCATCTCGTGATGGTGACTGTGCGGCGAGGCGATGTACACGATGTCGACGTCATCGTCGGCCCACAGTGATGCATAGCCGTCGTGGGCGTTCGGGATGTCGAATCGCCGCGCAAAGTCGTCTGCCGCCTGGTTCGTGCGAGAACCCACTGCGACAATCTCGGCATCGGCGAGCCCGCGAAGGGCCTCACACATGCTGGTAGCGATCGAGCCGGTGCCGGCGATGCCCCAGCGCAGCGGGTCGGTGCTCATGAGACGAACGTAGCAACCTCGTCGCAACCTCGTCACAGCCCTTCGTTACCGTGGAACCTGACCGACTTCCCCCTCGCAGGAACTTCATCCGCAAGGGGAATGAACATGAACGACAAGGCAAGTCCAGCGCCCACGAACATCGTCGTGCTCAACGGTGTGGTACGCGGTGAGCCGACACGACGCGAGTTGCCCTCGGGTTCGATCGTCTGGCAGTTCGACGTGGCGACGACGAGCGTCGACGGCCGTGTTTCGTCGGTTCCGGTCGCATGGACCGATCCCAGCGAGGCGGCGGTTCGACCGGTCACCGACGGCAACGCCGTCGTCGTCATCGGGGGTGTCTGTCGGCGTTTCTTCAGGGTTGCCGGGTCGACCCAGAGCCGCACCGAGGTCGTTGCCGACACCGTCGTCCCGGCACGGCGACGGCGAACCGTGGAAACGGCACTCGCAGCGGTCGCCGCCCGCCTCGGGGGTTGAGGCGTTCAGTCGATTCAGTCGAGGGAGCGGATCACCAGTCCGGTCCGCAACTTCGGGGTGAAGAACGTCGACTTGGGGGGCATGAGGGCGCCCTCGCGCGCCGTGCGCTCGATCTCGGCGACGCTGACGGGTCGGATCAAGACCGCAGCGGTCGCGGCGCCGGACGTCACGGCGTCGACGACGTGCTCGACACCGTGCTGATAGCTCACCGTGTGGGCGACGTCGGCGAGGGCGTGCTCGAGCCAGGCGCCGTCGACCGCCCGAACGCCGTCGAAGGCACCCGTTCGCGGCGCGAGCCAGTGGGCATTCCCGCTGGCGTCGACCAGGCACAACACGCCGTCGCGGTCCATCGTGGCCAGCGTGTCGGCGTCCAGCACGCCCGCGGGTGAACGTTCGA
>JBGTCW010000478.1:0-4128 GCA_041748635.1 Ilumatobacteraceae bacterium
GACCCGCGATGTAACGGCATGGAGTCGTCGTCCCCGCCACCAGGTTTGTCGTGTTACATCGCGGGTCTGACCCCTGATGTAACGGCTACGCGTCGGCGAGGACGAACAGCAGGTCGCACTGGCAGGCGATCTCGTCGCCGACCCGGGCGACTCCCGATCCCTTGCCGGCGCGCGCCGACATGCGGCCCAGCTGCACCTCGAGGATGAGTTCGTCGCCGGGGATGACCTGGCGGCGAAATCTCGCCCCGTCCAAACCTCCGAACAGCGGCAGCTTGCCCGCGAACTTCGGATCGGCGAGCACCGCGGCGGCACCGACCTGGGCGATCGCCTCACACATCAGGACACCGGGAAGGGTGGGGCGGCCCGGGAAGTGCCCGGCAAAGAAGTACTCGTCGCCGGTGAGCCGCCAGATACCGGACGCCGACGTTCCCGGAACGATCGAGATGAGTTCGTCGACGAAGAGGAACGGTGGCCGATGCGGCAGCAGGTCCGCTGGGCGGGGCAGGTCGGCTACAGGCGTGTCGGATGTCGTCATCGGCGGGTCCAATCGGGTCGTTGTCGTGCGTGGGCGTGGTAGTGGTCGGGGATCGAGCGCAGACGGTCGTCGATCCAGAACGGACCGGCTCCGCGTGCGTCCATCACGGCGCTGAGTCGTTCGTGCAGTGACGCCTTGACATCGGCCGGTGGCTCCGGATCGTGTTCGCGCCACACCACCATCGGCACGCCACACGAGTCGCACTCGGCGATCCAGCACAGATCGTCGCTGTGGAACCACTCGGTGAACGGCGTCGCCTCACAGAGTTCGCAGTCGGCCGAGCGCTCCACCCCCGGCACCGTACGCGAATGAGGGACCGGCCCAATGGACCGGTCCCTCATTCGCAGGGGATCTGACGACCGAGTCGGCTCGGTCGTTGATCAACGACTGATCAGCGAGTGATCAGGCGGGGCAGCTCTCGAGGAACGCTGCGACGTCGATGCTCGGCGGCACCAGGACGCCGTCGATCGCGTGAATGACACCGTTGCTCGCCGGCACGTCGGCGATCGCCACCGAGACGGTCTCGTTGAGTGTGACGCCGTCGGTGAGGCCGACGACGACCTCTTCGCCCTGCACCGTGGCCACGGGGCCCTCGGTGAGGTCGGTCGACATGACCTGGCCAGCAACGACGTGGTACGTGAGGATGGCGGTCAGCGCGTCGCTGCTCTCCTCGAGCAGGAGACAGTCGACGAGACCCTCGGGCAACGCCGCGAAGGCGTCATCGGTCGGGGCGAAAACCGTGAACGGGCCCTCGCCCGACAGGGTCTCGGCGAGACCGGCGGCGGTCACGGCCGCGACGAGGGTGTTGAACGAGCCGTTGGCAACGGCGACGTCGACGATGGTCCCGTCTCCTTCCATGTCTTCTTCCATGTCTTCTTCCATCTCGCCGTCCTCGGCGGGGGCGTCGGTGGCGGCGGGGGCGTCGGTGGGGGCGGGAGCGTCGTCGGCGTCGTTCGAATCGCTGCCACAGGCAGACAGGACGACGAGGCCGGTGACGGCGGCGACCGCAGCGAGGCGGGTGGAGGACTTGCGCATGATGAACCCTTTCGTGGTTCGAGGGAGATGGAGCTGTTCACGCCGCAACGAAGCGGAGTAACACCTCTACGACGCCAACCGCGATCCGGATGAGATTCGGGCAAGAAATCTGCTGGCGGCGTCAGTCGCTGCCGGGGCGACGCTGCGACTCGCGCGTGGGATCGGCCGAGTACCCCGGTGGGTACGTGGCAGCGAGTTCCTCGGGTGTCGGCGTCCGTTTGCGGTAGGCGTCGGCGGGCAACAGCTCGACGATCGCCGCCATGATGCGCTTGGTGTCCGCCTCGAGTGACCGACCGACGAGGTGAACGGGTTCGCCGACGCGGATGCGGACGGTCGGTGGATCGGTCAGGTTGAGCACGTTCGGGAGTCGGCTCGACCGGGGCCACACCTGTTCGGTCCCCCACAGCCCGACGGGGATCACCTGTGCTCCGCTCATCTGCGCGAGGCGGGCGGCCCCCCAACGACCCGTCGGCTTGCGGAAGAAGGCCGGCCCGCGCGGGATCGTGCCCTCGGGCATCATCGTCACCATCTCGCCGCCGCCCAGTGCCGCTGCCGCCGCAGCAAGCGGCTCGTCGGATCCGGTCCCCCGGTCCACCCTGATGCCTCCCATCGCCGCGGCGATCGGCCCGACGATCGGCGCGTCGAAGACTTCTTTCTTGCCGAGGAACCGTGCGGCGCGCCCGCTCTTGGCGATCGCCAGCGACATCGCTGCCACGTCGAAGTAGCTCCGATGGTTGGCGACGAGGATCGCCGCCCCGGTACGCGGGATGTGCTCGACGCCCTCGATGTCGAAACGGGCATACGGATACGCGGCCGGGCGGGCGAACCGCAGTGCGATCTTCTGCACTTCGAGCCCGATCACCGGGATCTTGACGACACCGGGCGACACGTCGAGGTTGAGCGTCGGCCACCGTCGGGCCGCAGCCACGAGCACCATGCGAGCGTCAGGGTTGACGACGATCGGGTGCCCCACGGCGGCCAACATGGGCGTGTCGTAGACGCTGTCGGAGTACGCGTAGCTCTCGGCGAGATCAACGCCGTTACGATCGGCCCAGTCGGTGATCGCGGCGAGCTTTCCGGCAGACCACACGAAGGGACCGTCGAGCGTGCCGTCGTAGCGTCCGTCGGCGTCGACGCCATAGCGGGTCGCCACGACGTCATCGAGGCCGAGACGGTCGGCGAACGGCTTCACGAGGTCGTACGGCGTCGTGGTGGCGAGCACGATCGGTCGTCCGGCCTCGCGGTGAGAGGCGAACGCCACCTCCGCGAAGGGTTGCACCTGGGCACACAGTTCGTCGGCGACGGTCTCCGCAGCTGCTGCCACAGCGACACGCGACCGCCCGGTGGCGAGGGCAACCGCTTGGCGAGCGAGCACCATCGAGGGCAACGTCTCGCCGATGGCGTTGAACAGCCCGAACAGCAGTCGCTCTCCCGGCACCGGGTTCGGCCCACTCAGACCTGCCATCCGAATCGCCCCGGCGAACACCTCGCCGGATGCTCCGGCCAACAGCGTGCGGTCGAGATCGAAGAAGGCGGCACCCGTGGAGGTCACGCCCCGACACTATGCGACGCCGCTCGGATCGGCCTCGGGGAGCGATGCTCTGCGGGCGAAAAGCAACGGAAAAACGGGAAAGACCCGGATGGGGGATCCGGGTCTCTCAACCTGGGAATGTCCGCCGGTTGGGGGAACCGGTTGGTGGACTTCCCTTCGAGTGGAACATGGGGGGTGTTCGCACTGCGATCTGTTTGCTTGTGAAAGTATGCACGTGAACAAGCGATCGTGCAAGTAGAACAAAGAGATACTCGATATCGTTGCGACAGATGGACGTCCGACAGCTCTCGACGCTGGTTGCCATTGCCGACCACGGCACCTTCTCCGCGGCCGCTCGGGCGCTCTACACCGTGCAGTCGAACGTGTCGAACCACATCGCCCGGCTCGAGAAGGAACTCGGCGTCGTGCTGGTCGATCGCGCCCAGGGCGGCCTGACCGACGACGGCGCTCGCGTCGTCGAAAGAGCCCGACGAGTCCTCAACGAGATCGACGACATCGCTGCCGACATGTCGAGTCGCCACGCCGAGGTGTCGGGCCACACACGCATCGGCGTGATCGGCACGACCGCTCGCTGGCTCATCCCGCGTTTCCTGGGCGACCTCAACGAGCAGTACCCCGCAGTCCGGGCGATCGTCCAGGAGGGAGCCACCTCGTCACTGGTGCCGAACGTACTGACCGGCCAACTGAACGGCGCCATCGTCCACCTCCCGGTCGACGACCCGGAGCTCGTCATCGAGCCGTTGTTCGCCGAGGACCTGCTGCTGCTCGCGGCCGACGGCCACCCGCTCGCCGATCGTGACGTGATCCCACTCGCCGAGCTCGACGAGGTGCCATTGCTGCTGCCGCCACCCGGAGCAGCCCTCCGCCGCATCCTCGAACGAGCCGCCGCGAACGCCGGCATCACGCTGCGCGCCCAGGCCGAGGTCGACGGCGTCCGCCTCCTGGCCTCGTTGGCATTCGCCGGCTTCGGTGCGGCGATCGTGCCCGCAACGGCCGTGCCCGACTG
>JBGTCW010000479.1:0-1929 GCA_041748635.1 Ilumatobacteraceae bacterium
TCGTTCCCGCGGGGGCGTCCTGATGGCCGGTGCACTGGACGGCAAGATCGCCGTCGTCACCGGTTCGAGTCGCGGCATCGGTCGCGGAACGGCGGTCGCGCTCGGCGAGCAGGGAGCCACGGTGTACGTCACCGGTCGCAGTACCGGCGACGGCGAGCTGACGATCGACCGAACGGCTGCGTTGGTCGACGAGGCGGGTGGGCACGGTGTCGCGGTGCAGACCGACCACGGCGACGACGCGCAGATCGCCGCGTTGTTCGATCGGGTCCGAGGCGACCACGGCAAGCTCGACATCCTGGTCAACAACGTCTACAAGATCCCCGATCCGCCGGCGTGGGGTGGTGGCTTCTGGGACCACCCGATCTCGATCTGGGACGACCAGGTCGGCATCGGTCTACGGGCGCACTACGTCGCGTCGTGGCACGCCGCCCCGTTGCTGTTCGAGGCCGGCCCCGGTGGGTTCATCTGCAACATCTCGTCGCCCGGCGGGCAGAGCTATCACTTCAGTTCGTCGTATGGTGCCGGCAAGGCCGGGCTCGACCGCCTCGGCGCCGACATGGCGATCGAGCTCGAACCGAAGGGAATCGCCGTCATCACGATCTACCCCGGAACGGTGTCGACGGAGTTCATCGTCGAGTGGTCCGGCAAGCGCGACACCGACATGGAGGGCGCCCAGACTCCGCTCGTCGTCGGTCGCAGCGTCGCCGCGTTGGCGTCGTCGGCCGATCTGATGCAACGGTCGGGCTCGATCCAATGGGTCGAAGACCTGGGCGAGGAGTTCGACCTGGTCGACGAACACGGCCGTCGACCCGCCAAATACGCCCGCCGCGAGTGACGCCGCGGAGGGGAAGCGAGGTCAGTTGATCCAGGGCGTGACGAGATCGGTGATCGACTCGGCCAGTGTCATCTGGAGCAACGGTCCGAACGAGACCCGGTGCACGCCCATGGCGCGCAGGTCGTCGAGGGAGCCGGCAGCCGAGCCGTTGACGGGGTGGGCGATGACGTTGATCGGTCCCGTGAGCTCGTCGAGCAGTGTCCGCACAGCGTCGGCATCGGGTGCCTTGACGGGGTAGACGCATCGGGCGCCGGCTTCCTCGCACGCCAGCAGGCGACGGATCGCTTCGGCGAGCGGGTCGTCGAACACCTCGGTTCGCCCGAGAAAGGCGTCGGTGCGGGCGTTGATCACGAGTGGAACTCCGGCGGCGTCCGCTGCGGACCGAAGTGCTCCGATGTAGTCGGCGTGCTCGGCCGCTGAGCGCAGGCGCTTCTCGCTGTGGACGGTGTCTTCGATGTTGATGCCCACGGCGCCGGCGTCGAGGACCCTCTCGACGAGTTCGGCAGCGGCGGTGTCGTAACCGGATTCCATGTCGGCGCTCACGGGCACGTCGACTGCGGCGGTGATGCGGCGGATCCCGTCGAGGGCGTCGTCGAGGGACATCGCCTCGTTGTCGCCCTGACCGCGCGAATCTGCGAGTGGGTGGCTGCCGATCGTCAGCGCGGGAAATCCGGCGGCGACGACAGCGTTGGCCGACCATGCGTCCCACACTGTCGGGAGCACCAGGGTGGTGCCGGAATGATGAAGATCGAGCAGTTGCTGAGCGCGAGTCGAGAGGTCTGCCATGGCCCCATCGTGCCAGGAACAGGACCGAGTCAGCACATGTCGATCCGAGGATCCAGGCGCGACCGGGTTGTCGATCGGCTGGAACGGGTACCGACTGCAGTAATGTCAGCCCGGCGTGCGGTGGGGGCTGAGCACCGACGACGGGGGATGACATGGGTGGTGAACCGAACGTAGGGACCGCAACGGTCATGTTCACTGACCTCGTCGGCTCGACCGAGATCCGATCTCGTGTCGGCGAAGACGCTGCCGAGACCCTCCGAGCGGTTCACGACGAGGTGTTGGGCGACGCAATCGCCGCGAACGGTGGC
>JBGTCW010000480.1:0-1932 GCA_041748635.1 Ilumatobacteraceae bacterium
GCGAACGCGCCAAGCACGTCAACGGCGTCAACGTGACCGTCGACGGCGGCTTCCTCAAGCGCGTCGACTACTGAGCGACGCGATGGGCCGGATCGACGTCACCCTCGTCGCTGGGGGGATGTACCACGACATCGACTACGCACGCCGCGAACTCCTGACGTTGCTCGGCGAGCACGACGAGTTCCGGGTTCGCGTGCAACCCGACTACGAGGACACCACCGGCATCGTCGCCGGGTCGATCCTCGTCAGCTACACCTGCAACCTGCGTCCGAGCGAAGAGGCACAACAGGCCATCCGTGCCTGGGTCGAAGGTGGCGGTCGCTGGGTGGCGTTGCACGGCACCAATTCGGCGCTCGACGTCGGCACGCCGAACGGCGTCGACTCACCGCGGGTCTTCCCGCTGTGGGCCGACACGCTCGGCTCGCAGTTCGTGGCGCATCCGCCGATCATGCCCTACCTCGTCGAGGTGGCCAACGACGATCACTGGCTCGTCGCCGGGATCGAACCGTTCGAGACCGACGACGAGCTGTACCTCTCCGAGCACGCCGACTACGACGCGCTGACACCGCTGCTCGACACCACGTGGACCGGTTCAGCGCGCGGCTTCGTCGAGCACGACTGGACCGAGGGCCCCGACCACCATCTGGTGATGTACCTCCGCGAACTCGGCGACGGCGCCGTGCTCTACAACACCCTCGGCCACTGCCGCGGTCACTACGACATGGTGCCGGTGGTCGAGTACTACCCGAACATCGAGCGGGGTTCGTGGGAGCAGCCCGCGTACTACGAACTGCTCCGACGCTCGCTGCGCTGGGCCCGCGGCGACACCGCCTGAGCGGTCACGCCGACAGGTAACGCGGTGCCAGGCACCGCGTTACCGGTCATGGTCACTCGACGATCAGCTCGGCGAACATGCCGTTCACGAAGTGGGGTGGTCCGCCCGCAACGTCGGGAGGGCCGGCCGATTCGGCCGCTGCGGTCATGTACTCGACCGGGTCGACCCCGGTCGGGATCGCGCACAGCAGGAGGTAGCGGCCGGGCTCGCTGAGCGTGCCATCGCCGAGCGCGGCGATCTGACGTCCACCCGGCGCGGACACCAGGACGGTCGCAGGGACCGGACCTGCGACGGCGGACAGTTCGGCCTCGGGAAGTGCCATCAGCTCAGCTGCCGAACGCGACTCGGCGTCAGAGATCCGCAGCGCCACGATCTCGTGGACCTCGGTGGTCGAGGTGTTCTCGACCGCCAGCTTGGTGCCAGCGGGCACCGAGGCAGGGAGTCCGCCGTAGGCGAAATCGCTCATCTCGATGGTCAGCACCCCGTCCTCGATCGGACTGGCCGTCGGCGGCGCCGTGGTGTCGTCGGTGTCGGGAACCGAGTCGTCCGGGTGGTCCGAATGGTCCGTCGGTGGCACGTCGGTCACCGGAACTGCCGGCACGGTGTCGGCGGTCGTGTCGGCCGTCGTGTCGGCAACGTCCGTCGGCTCGTTGTCGCCGCAGGCGGCCATGCTCAGCACGGAAAGGGCCGCCAGTGCGGCGAGGGTTCGTTGGTGTCTCATGTCATCTCCTCGGGTGGGGTGTTCGGATCGGGGCGAACGCCCCGGGTTGGCGTCGCCACTGCATCGCACCGAACTCGACGATCACTCGACGCCGGCTTGACGAGCCCCACTCCGGCCCGATGTTGGTGCCATGATTCCCGAGCGGTTGCGGGTTGTCGTTCGACGAACGCCGGGTGGAAGGGATGGACGAAGCAATGGGAGTGCGGCTCCTGGGAACGCTGGAGATCGTCGACGGCGACGGCAACGCGATCGACATCGGCGGATCGCAGCCGCGAGTGATCCTGGCGATGCTCGTCGCAGCCGATGGCAAGGTCGTCGGTGACGACGCGCTCATCGACGCGATCTGGGGCGATGAGCCGCCCACCTCGGCGTCCGG
>JBGTCW010000481.1:0-2050 GCA_041748635.1 Ilumatobacteraceae bacterium
GGTCGGTGCCAGCGAGTCGCTGGTGGTCGAGCCGTGGGCTCGGACGTCGATCGATGTGGACGCGTTCGTGACGGCTCCGTTCGCCAGTGTCGTGGTCGAGATCGACGGCGGTCGTGGATTCGTCGAGCAACTCGCCGAGCACCCTGCGGGCAACTCCGTCGCAGCGTGTGCGGACAACACGTCGAACGAGTGGTACTTCGCCGACGGCTTCACGGTCGATGGCAGTGTCGAGACGCTCGTGCTGACGAACCCGTACGACGATGCTGCGGTGGTCGATCTGGTCTTCGCCACCGAAGCCGGGGAGTCGTCTCCCGCTGCGTTCCAGGGCTTCACGATTCTGCCGCAGTCGGTCGAGACGATCCCGATCGCTGATCTCGGTGCGCGCGACGAACCGGTGATCGCTGTCGCAGTCTCGGCGGAGCGTGGGCGCCTGGTCGTCGGCCGAGCCCAGCACTTTCTCGGTGGCGGACGATCCGGCTACGACGTTGCGCTCGCCGCTCCGGCACTGCGTGATCAGTGGTGGTTCGCCGATGGCGAGGCGGCTGAGGGAATCACCGAGACGTTCGCGATCTACAACCCGACCGCCGACGATGTGCAGGTCGATGTCGTCTTCCTCGGCATCCCCCTCGACGACGCATTCGGTGAGGTGCCACCCATCGACGTGCCAGCGCGTCAGGTGGTCGTCTTCGACCCGGCCGTCGACGCCGGCGATGCGACGGTCCCGGCCGGTCGTCATGCGTCGGTGTTCTCGACGCTCGCCGAGCCGTCGGTCGTGGTCGAACGCATCCTCACTCGGCCTGCCGGCGGGTCGGTCGCTACATCGGTGGTGATGGGGGCGCCGCCTCGGATCGACGGGTACGTCGCGTCTCGTTGGCACATCGGGATCGGGCCCTCCGATCCAGCGCCCGCGGCGCTTGTGGTCTACAACGTCGACAACGTCGACGGCACGGTCACGATCGAAGCGGTGGGGCCGGGTGGGCCGTCCGCCATCACCAGCCTGACCGACATCCCCATCGGCGCTGGCCAGGTGATCACGATCGACCTCGTCGATGCCGATGTGGTGGGCCGCGAGTTGATCGTCGGCTCGACCAACCGGGTGTTCGTCGAGCGGATGCTTCCGCGGGGCGGCGATCTCGCCGGGACGTCCGGCTCGTGGGCATTGCCCGCCGCAGGCGAGTGAGCGACACCGGTAGCCTCCCGGCGCATGGAACGACTGATCATCGCCTGCGTGATCGTCGCCGTCGTGGCGGCGATCGCGGTGGTCGCTCGTCGTCGCCGCGTTGCTGATGCTCCCACTCAGCGCCGGTTCTCGGTACCCGAACAGCTCGATCGCTCCGACTTCCCGCGCCCGGATGCACCGTGGATCGTGGCGGTTTTCTCGTCGTCGACGTGTGACGTCTGTGCCCAGGTCATCGCCAAGGCCCAGGTCTTGGAGTCGAGCGAGGTGGCGGTCGTCGAAGTCGAGTACGGCGCCGACCGCGCGCTGCACGAGCGGTACGCGATCGATGCCGTGCCCACGGTGGTCATCGCCGACGCGCAGGGCGTCGTCGTGGAGTCGTTCCTCGGAGCGGTCACCGCAACCGATCTGTGGGCGGCGGTCGCCGAAGCCCGCGAACCCGGCTCGACGCCTCGCTCCTGATCAGCGGGCGACGAAGTCGTCGGCGGGTTGACCGGATTCGGCCATTCCCTGCTGAATCAGCTTGGCCACTTCGGGCCCGTCGATCGTCTCGTGTTCGAGCAGGGCCGTTGCGATCAGTTCGAGTCCGCGTCGATGCCGACTCAGCACGTCGCGTGCTCGGCTCTCCTGCGTGGTGAGGATCCGGGCGATCTCCTCGTCGAGCAGTTTCGCAGTGTCGTCGGAGTATTCGCGCTGCGACGACATCAGGTCCTCGCCGAGGAACACCGCCTGCTGGCTGCTCCACGCCATCGGGCCGACGCGTTCGGACATGCCCCACTCGCGCACCATGCGACGAGCGATTCCGGTGGCCTGCTCGAGGTCGTTCGCCGCCCCGGAGTTGAGGTGGCCGAACACGATCATCTCGGCCACGCG
>JBGTCW010000482.1:0-6126 GCA_041748635.1 Ilumatobacteraceae bacterium
GTTGCGCCAGAGCCGGGCGCTGCTTGGCCGGGGCCATCGGTCGGCGACGCCTGGGACGGGACGCCGATGTCGACGACCGGGCGGGCACCGACGTCGCCCGCGCCGAGGACGACCGCGGTCCCCAACAGGGCGGACAGCGCGGCAAGGCTGCGCCGACGTCTGATGCGCTTGGTCACCTCGCTCCTCACGTCGATGTCGCTCGCCCTCATTCTCGCCAAGTGTTGCAGGTCTTCACACACGTCGTTCAGCGTGACCGACCGCTCTGCGCACCACCCTTGGCGGCGAGCACTCGTTCGAGCTCGGTCACGAGTCCAACAAGAGAATGATCGGCCGCAACGGCCGACACCTTGAGGCCGAACCGATGGGCGGTCGCGGCCGTCGTCGGTCCGATCGCCACGACGAGCGGCGGTGTGGAGGTACCGAACGCTCGAGACCAGCTCTCGACTGCGGACCCACTCGTGAAGAGCACAGCGTCGGCACCTTGCGCCGCATCCGGATCCGGCCGACAGGCAACGGTCTGGTACGCGGTGACCGTCGTGACGGCGTGCCCGGCCCGTCGCAGCGCGTCGGCGAGCGTCGGCGCCGCGATGTCTGCCTGGGCGATCAGCACGCGTTGCGGCGTGGATGCATTGGCGATGAAGGCCTCGGCCAGGCCCTCGGCTCGTTGCACCGCCGGGATCAGGTCGATTGTGCGGCCACTCGACTGTTCGAACGAATGCGCGGTGGCGGTGCCGACGGCGCCGAGACGTAGGTCGGGTATCTCTCGCGCTGCGTCACCGACACGCTCGGCGCCGGCCGGCGAGGTGACCACGAGCCAGTCGTAGTGCTCCAGTCGGGAGAGCTCGTGGCGAAGCGCTCGGCCGCCGTCGGCCGCGTCCGTGACGGCGATGAGGGCAACGTGCATCACCGTTGCACCACGCGTCTCGAGGATCGCCGCAAGTTCGCCGGGGCGCTCCCGCGTGACCAGCACCCGACAACCCTCCAACGGCCGGGTCATCGGTGCGTTCCCACTCCTACACCGCTCCGAGCGCGGCACGAGCCGCCGAGCGAGCGACCTCGAGGTCGGCGACGCCGCCCGGCATTTCGATCTCGTCGGACACCGAGGCTCCGGTGTCGAGGTCGGCGAGAAAGGTCAACAGTCGACCACCTCGGACATGTGCTCCAACGGGGAGCGAGCAGCCACTGCCCAATTCGGCGAGGAAGGCCCGCTCGACTTCCACGTCGTGCCGGGTCGGTGCATGATCGATCGCGCTCAGAGCGCCATGCGTCGCAGAGTCGTCGACCCGACACTCGACCGCGACACATCCCTGGCCGACCGCCGGGACGAACCGGTCGACGCTGAGCACCTCGGCGACCCGTTCCGTCAGCTCCAGGATCTCCAGTGCGGCGATCGCCATGACGATCGCGCCGTCAGCCGGGATCTTCGACAGGCGGCTGTCGATGTTGCCGCGCAACTCGATGAACTCGAGGTCTGGTCGCACGCGGCTCAACTGGGCACGGCGGCGTACCGAGCCGGTGGCAATGGTGCCGCCGTCGGCGATGGCGTCGAGCGTGGCGCCCACCAGGGCGTCGCGAGGGTCGCGCCGCTCGCAGAACGCAGCCAGCACCAATCCGTCGGCCGGTGCCGATGGCAGGTCCTTGGCCGAGTGGACCGCGAGATCGGCGCGCCCGTCGAGCACCGCCAACTGCACCTCCTTGACGAAGACACCTTGGCCACCGATCACATGGAGGGGCACATCGAGACGGACGTCTCCGGTGGTCTCGATCGTGACCAACTCGACCTCGCGACCGGTGCGCTGCGTGACCAAGGCGGCGACCGCGCCGGATTGCGCAAGCGCCTGGCGAGAACCCCGCGTGGCGAGGCGCAATGGAGCTCCGCTCACGATGACCCCTGCGGGTTCACCCGAGGTCGAACAGGTCGCGCAGCGCGGCGGCGTTGCGTTCGCCCTGCGGCGTGCCGGCCTGCGCCTTCAGCCTGACGGAGGGTTCGTGCAGGAGCTTCGCGACGATCGCCTTGGTGAGCGACTCGACCCCGTCGCGCTGCGTCTCGTCGAGATCGGCGAACTTGGCAGCGAAGCGCTCGAACTCGACGCTGCGCACCCGATCAGCGGCACCGTGCATCGACGCCACCAGCGGTGCTGCCTGGCGAGCGGTCGACTCGACGAGGAAGCGTTCGACCTCCTCGCCGACGATCACCCGGACGCGCTCGGCTTCGGCGGTTCGGTGCGACAGGCCACGATCGGCCCAGTCGCGCAGGTCGTCGAGGTCGGCCAGCGTCACGCCCGAGAGTTCGCCGACCGACGGATCGACATTTCGGGGAACACCGATGTCGACGATGTGCAGCGGTCTCGTCGCTCCTCGAGCACGACGAGCGTCGGCGACCAGCGACTGCGTGAGCACCGCGTGCTCAGCACCCGTGCCGACCACGACCACATCGGCCGCAGCAAGGGCCTCGGGGAGACGATCGAGACTGACCGCCACACCGGCGACCCGATCGGCAAGCGCCGCACCACGTTCTGCGCTGCGGTTGGCAACGAGGATCTCGGCACCACCCGCACGGCGCAGCGCCACGGCGACACCCTCGCCCATCGAACCGGCACCGATCACCAGCACGCGGCGACCGCTCAGATCACCGACGCCGTCGGTGATCATCTCGACGGCGGCATGGCTGATCGATGCCGTCCCCCGAGCGATCCCGGTCTCGGTGCGTGCTCGCTTGCCCGTGGAGAGCGCGTTGCGGAACAACTGGTTGAGCGTCGAGCGCGACGCTCCCTCGCGTTGTGCGACGTCCCACGCGGAGCGAACCTGCCCGAGAATCTCGCTTTCGCCGAGCACCGCCGAGTCGAGGCCAGCGGCGACCTCGAACAGGTGCGTCACGGCGGCGGTGTCGTGCTGGCTGTAGAGGTGGGGGGTGAGTTCGTCGATCCCGAGCCCACCGACCTCGCACAGCAGATCCCGGACGTCACCGTACGCCCCGTGGAACAGCTCGGCGACGACGTACACCTCGGTGCGATTGCAGGTGGACAGGATCACGGCCTCACGGACGTTGTCGCGCTGGGCGAGACCAGCAACGTGCTTGGCCAGATGATCGGCCGAGATCGTGACGCGCTCCAGCAGCGACAGTGGTCCACTGCGATGGTTGACGCCGACGACGAGGATGGACATTGTGTGCTGATCCTACGCCGTCACACCGCGTCGTGGCTCGCCGGGGACGGCACGCAGACCAGCGGCCGGCGCCGCGGTTGCACGACGCTGCTCGTAATAGCTGAGGATCTGCAACTCGACGGCGAGGTCGACCTTGCGAACGCTGACGCCGTGAGGAACACCGATCACGCAGGGAGCGAAGTTGAGCAGGCTGGTGACGCCGGCGGCGACGAGCGCGTCGGCGGCCGACTGCGCGGCGTTGCCCGGCGTGGCGATGACGCCGATGGAAATGTTGCGCGCTTGGACGACCTGCGCGAGCTCGTCGAGGTGCCGGACTCGGACGCCACCGACGACCGAGCCGACCTTGGCATCGTCGACGTCGACGATGGCGCCGACCGGGAAACCGCGATCGCCGAAACCGTTGTAGCCCGCCAACGCCTGGCCGAGGTTGCCAGCACCGACGATGACGACGTGCCAGTCGTGAGTGAGGCCGAGCTCACGGCGGATCTGGTACACGAGGAACTCGATGTCGTAGCCGACGCCGCGCGTGCCGTAGCTGCCGAGGTAGCTCAGGTCCTTGCGCACCTTGGCAGCGTTGAGGCCGGCGAACTCGGCGAGCTCCTCGGATGAGATCGTGACGACTTGCTCCTCGAACCGCTCGGACAGGATGCGCAGGTACACGGGCAGCCGGGCCACTGTCGCTTCGGGGATGCGGCGTCGTGTCCGTTGACCAGCCATGGGACGACCACGTTATGTCGCTCGTGCACGTTTTCACAAAGCGTCACCATCGCATCGTTGCGATGGGCGAGACCCTGCGTCAGGTCGGGAGCGCTCCCACCCGAAGTGCGTCGTCGAGGCTGCGGCGGACCAGCTTGCCCGACATGTTGCGCGGCAGGCCATCGACGAAGATCACCTTGCTCGGACACTTGTACCGCGCCAAGTGGTCGAGGGAGTGCTCGATCAGGTCGTCTTCATCGACGTCGGCGCCAGGTTCGACGACCACGTACGCCTTGACCGCCTCGCCCGTGTGGGGATGGGCCACACCGACGACGGCGGCCTCAGCGACGGCCGGATGGCCGATCAACATCTCCTCGACCTCGGCCGGGTAGACGTTGAAGCCGGAGACGATGATCAGATCCTTCGAGCGATCGACGAGGTACAGGTACCCATCGTCGTCGGTGGTGGCCAGGTCGCCGGTGTGCAGCCATCCCTCGTCGTCGAGCACCTCGGCGGTCGCCTCGGGATCGAGGTAGTACCCGGCGAACACGTTGTCGCCACGAACCAGCACCTCTCCGACGTCGCCGACGAGTGCTTCGCCATTGACGTTGACGAGTCGTATCTCGACGCCGTCCAGCACCCGACCGACCGACCCGAACCGCGGTGTCACACCGGTCGAGGTGGTCACGACCGGCGACGCCTCGGTGAGCCCGTACCCCTCGCGGATCTCGATGCCGAATCGCTCGAGCATGGTCCGTGCGATGCTGATTGGCAGGCGCGACGCTCCCGACAGCGCGAGACGCACCGTGGCAAATGCGTCGGGCTCCAGTTCGTCGAAGTGGGCGAACGCCGCCCACAGCGCCGGTGCTCCGGGGATCACGGTGACGCCTCGATCGCGGATCGATTGCACCGCGGTGGCGGGATCGAAACGCTGGATCAGCAGGATCGTGGAACCGACACACAGCCCGAGGCCGATCACGACGTTGAGTCCGAAGATGTGGAACAGCGGGAGCACCCCGAAGATCACGTCGTCGGCGCTGATGTGGCCTTGGGCCGAGCGGCTCTGATCGAGGTTGGAGCGGAGGTTGGCGTGGGTGAGCATCGCCGCCCGCGGCGCTCCGGCGGTACCGCTGGTGAACATCAGCGCAGCGACGTGGTCGTCGTCGACGTCGACGACGTCGACCGGCGTGGCGGCCAGCAACTCGTCGAACGCGACCGATCCTTCGACGCTCGCGACCGACTCGGTGGTGACCGTGAGCTCGACCGAGGGCACCGCCGCCCGATCGACGTGCGACCAGTTGGCAGCGCCGGTCTTGTCGACGACGACGACTCGTGCCCCGACCACGGCCAGCTCCGACTGGAGCTCGGGACCCGGGCTCGCCGGGTTGAGCGGCACGGCGACGGCGCCCAGACCGATCGCCGCGAGGTAGGCGACAACGAAGTGGGGCGAATTGCCCACGACGATGGCCACCCGATCGCCGCTTCCGACGCCATGGGCTGCGAGGCCACCCCGACATGCGTCGACCTGCTCGCGAAGTTGCCCGTACGTGGTGATGCGATTCCGCCAGATCAGCGCAACCGATTCGGCGTCGTGGCCGTCGATGATGTTCGCCAGATTCACGTGGACCCCCTGCGCGACCCGACGTCGCGTTGGGCCAGATCGTACTCGCGGGCCGCCAGTGTGCGTCACCCTGCGAAGCGTCCGGTCAGAGATTCACGAGCGAGATCACGCCGGCGACGAGGATCACCAACAGCAGCAGACCGAGCGTCAACGTGGTGGCGGGGCGCATGGGGGGAGGCTAGCGGCGTCTCGATCAGCGGCGCCGCAGCGTGACCGGCTGCGTGAGACCCTGGTCGCCCGACGCCGTCAAGGTGACCTGGTCACCCACGTCGAGGCCGAGTTCCTCCGCTGCGGAGCGCTGATCCATCGACACCGCGAGCAGCCCGGACGAGTCGAGCACCAAGCCGACGGCTCCGCCGGCGAGTTCGGCGTAGGACACCGCTCGGCTGGCACTGCGAACGACGCCTCCACTCGGATCGGTCGGCGAGCTGCAGCGGAGCTCCACGCGTTCGCCGAACGCCGCCGGGAGGTCGTCGGGTCCGACGTTGAGCTGCGCGTTGCCGAATCGGTCGACCCACAGCACTTGCGCGATCACGGTGTGGTCGTCGGCCTGGGGCAGCGCGACGACACCCGGCAGGAGCAGATCGGCATCGATGGCATCGCCGAGGTCGCCGAGGTCGACGCCGTTGCAGAGCTGCGCGGCC